>NC_014209.1:450000-757500 GCF_000092965.1 Thermoanaerobacter mathranii subsp. mathranii str. A3 | reverse complement strand
TTTCAGCTCCCCCCATATTTGTAAGCCAGTCATGAACTATTGCTATTTTCATTTTTAATTTTTCCTCCAAATATTTATTATAAAATTCTTCGTAAAATTTTAAAACCTTAGTGATATTTCAACCTAACCCCATGCATCTGCTTTAATTTTCAATATTAATGCTTCTAAAATTGAAGCATCTAATTGTCTCACTATAAATAAACCTTTAATTATTTTGATCTCTTTATAACAAAAACTCTTAAAATTACTCAATATTTCTTTTATTTCTATGTTTTCTATAAGCTACATTGAGCTACATTAAACACTTCATCATACCAAGATATTACATTCGTTTTGTTAGTATAGAACCTATATCCTATGTACGATAAAAAACTAAAAAATAAAGATTAATCAGCAGGAAAAATTACAAATATACAAATAATCTTAACATAAATTTCTCCACATTCGTGACTGTTAAGGTGTTTAAAAGAACGTGCAGTTTTGTCATAATTACAATTATGAACCATAGCGAAAACTTCCCGTATAATATCCTATATCGTATACGATTTTCACTATGGTTTCTATTTTTTATCTGTTTGCATTTAATTATACAATTAGCCAATTGTTTTTTGTTTCAATATTATTTTTGTGAACGCAAATTAATACTTAACAATGAACCTATTACAACTATAATTATATATGAAGTTATTATATAAACACCAAGACCAACACTAAGAAGATTTACCACAGGCATAAAAAATATGATAATACTCATATATACATATAGTGGCGTGTAATAATATATGTTATATTTAGAAACTAACAAATAAAAATGCTCGGATAAAAAACCCATAATAAACATTATTAATATTGAATACCAACCAAAATCAATGTACAGTGGCCCCCAAAATGTAGTATAAACTCCACTCCTTAAAATAAACATATTGTTGTATTCATTTGAATAGAATCCAAAGATTTTTAATAACTTAAATACAGGTTCAAACATCATAGTTCCAAAAGTGATTACTGTTCCATCATTATGATCAATCAAGTAAGAAAACTCATAAATGCCGTGTACAAAATATTGCAATAAATGAATCATTCCGTATGATAATAATTGTAAATAATTAGGCAATGATTTAACTGCAGACATCACTTCAACACGAGGTTTAACAAATTGGGCATAAACTGAATTCATTATAGAATATTGTAGGTTAAAACCTAACTGATCACTTCTTATAGAAAAAATAATAATACTTATTAATAAAATAAATATTATTGACAAAAATGTAATAAACATCTTTTTTATTTTTCCTTTACCATAAATTATAATATACATAAGATATATAAAAATAGCAATGACAACCTGTAATCTTGAGCCTACAATTATATTATCTATAATAGGAAAAGTAAATATCACATAAGCTAGTATAATATAAAATTTTTTTAATTCATACCCACTATATTGTGCATATAGTACAATGAAAAGTGGAATGTAAGCAAAACCATAAAGAATTGATCCTAATGCACCGTAAACTGATGGACCCGTATTATCTAATATATGTCTATTTTCTATAAAACTAAAACTAATCTCAGCTCCCCTTATCATAAAACGGTCATAAAATCTTAAAGTAAATCCAAAAAAGGCACCTACTAAACCTAACCAGTATAATTTCATAGGGTTCACATTAAACGTTGTATTAGGTTTAATCTTTACTAAATATCGACGTGAATATATACCTATCAAAAAAAACATAGACGTGCTTAGTAGAAATAGAAGTGATTTAGCTGATATAGCATAATATGCTTTTAATATAGGAATAGATAAAAAATATATCAGCGTGTAAAAAACAATTCCATAAGTCAAGATTCTATCTGGTTTTACAATACCTGAAATTTTATATACTTTTTTTGAAACTATCACTTTTGTTTTCTCCTTTTTATGTCATTAAGAACCATTTCAAATCCATTTACAACATTTATAATATTTTCGTTATCAAGTACCGATGGCATACTAATTGGATCAGAAATAATACCTGGAAAACTATTCATAATAATTCTAGCCATTTTTTCTTCATCTTCATAATTCCAAGGTAAATTTTTCTTTTCAAGAAACCATTGCAAATCTTTTGTGGAATCTAATCGGTAAACATTAGATAAATCATCAAAGAACATATCTGTAAAAATACCAGCTTTTTTATTCAACATGGCTGCTTCTAAAGCAACTGTTCCGGAAATAGTAAGTACTCCAATAGATTTATCAATAAGTTCATGTACAGGCACCCAAGGATCAATTAATCGAACACCAGGTAATCTTTTAATACGAAAAAGATATGAAAGTTTTCTTTCACCTAAAGCATTTGGATGTTCTTTAACATAAAGTTTAATATTAATAGGTAATTCCTTAACTATAGATCTTATTAACTCCAGTTGATTTGCAACTCTAGACCCTAATACATCAACTGACGCTTCTGGTTGTTTATGAAGAGTATATAATATAAATTGTTCATTTGCTTTAGGCTTTTCAAATAATCTCCCCAATTTCTCCGCATAATACCGCAAAAATTTTAGATGAGACTGTTCATATTTTAACTGATACTTTACTGACTTTATTGTCGCATCTTCTTTAGCATATACTAAAGCATCATAAGTTTTTCTTAGTATTTTTAAAAAATAGTATAAATTTGGCTTGGAAATATGTGAATTATTATACCAATAAAATGGTTTTATGTGATTTTTAATTAACTCTTGCCTCGTTTCATTAGCTATTTTTTTTGCATCTTCAAACAACTGCAAATATATTTCTGGGTGATAAATTATATATATCTCCTTTTCGAGATAACCTTTAAAAAAAGCAAATCGTTGGCTTGGTAATCTTATCGTGGCTGGTTTTAAGTAATATATATTCATATAAGAAGCTATGCTAGATGTCAATATTTCGTGCAACCAAGTAGTTTCACCAAATATAACATTTATATTGTTTTTTTCTATCCAATTTTTAACCATTGTTATTACATACAAAGCATATTGTACCGATTTTTCACGATCCCATTTACTTACAACCCGATCCATAAGTATTGCATCTTTAACTTTTAAACCAGAAATTTTTTCAATGTCACTAACTAAATCTAAACAAATGGAATCTTTCTTTGAGTCTGCCTCACTTATTTTAAGATGTAATATTTGATCTTGCAATACTCCCTTGTCAAGGAGCCATCTCATCCATTTAGATGAAGTTGTTATCCAGAAAATTTCATGTCCTCTATAACGCAAATGTTCAGATATTTTCCAAAAAAAGATCGTTTTATTAAAATTACCTATAAAAGCTATTTTCATTTTTCATCCCTCACGTATTATATTGCTACTTTCATCTTAGCTTAGCTTACTTCTATTATAAATAATTTCTTTCGTACATCTTATCGTACCTAATCCATCAACTAAACTACTGCTTATATTTGACATCATTTGGCGAGTATTATTATCAAATATGAGCTTTTCTATATTATTTTTAACATCACTTATTTGAGTGACTTTTACGATAGCATGTTGCGAAACCCATTTGTTTACATTCTTTATTTGATTATCAGCAACTATTACTGCAATAGTAGGTACTCCTGCAGCAGCTAATTCATATAAAGTACTGCCTCCAGCGGAAATAGCAATGTCAGTTTTTATCATTAACTCTCTCATAATAGTTGCGTTTACATTATAGGAAGTTGAAATATTTTTATTATTTTTCGCAAATTCATTAATTTCAGTTACTAGCTCTTTATTAAATGAAGGTCCAATAACTACATCAATATTTAAGCTCCTTAAATTTCTATCACTCATTAACGCTTTTAATACTTTTATAGTTACTCCTTTAGGGTCACTACCACCCATTGTAATTAATATGTTTTCTACTTTATTTTTAATTTGTTTTTTAGGTAAATCTCTAAATTCTTTTCGCATTAATACATATTTAGGACCTAGCAAAAAGCGAGTTTTTCCTGTTACATCTTTATAGTTTAAATCCTCAGCGTAAATATTACCATTTATGACAATGTCACATGGAAAATCATGTTCATTTAAATCATCTATTGATACTAAAAATACTCCTGTTTTCTTTATTGTATATAAATAATTATAGTCAATCTCATATGAATCCGTTATTAATATATCAAATTGGTTTATAATCCTTGTTATATAATTTATTTCTTCATCAATTGTAAAAATTTCAATTACATTCACATCAAAACCATATTCTTTTATTTTTGTTATCGAAGATATATCATTTCGGGTTATAAATGTAATGTTACAATCGTTATTTGCAAGTTCCTCTGCCAAAGCTAAACATCTTGTTATGTGTCCCATCCCTATCTTGGGCCCACCGTCAACCCTAATTGCAACTTTTAACATGATTCACCATCCTATTAAATTCCAATTCAATGGCGTCCCTTTTTTTATGTCTTTTGTCGCTTTTTTACCCAATACATCTTTGTAATACTTTGGATGTAATCCGAAACCCGGCCTTATTGAACGTACATTTTCTTCTGTAAAAACGTCTCCCTTTTTAATATCTTTAACAACAAAAAGAGACCTTGAAAATTCTCTACTTTTCTTTGTCTTTTCCGACAATTCGTATGAAACATCTCCTAATGCTTTTTCAACTTCTCTTATAGATCTAACCATTTGTTTAAATTCCTCTGGTTCTAAGGAAAATGCAGCATCCAGTCCACCCATACTTCTACTAAGTGTAAAATGCTTTTCTATTATTTTTGCTCCAAGAGCTACTGCTGCTACTGGTACGGAAATACCTAAGGTATGATCAGACAATCCTACAATTGTTTTAAACGTCTCAATCATATTTGGAATTGTTTTTAAGTTCACTTCTTCTAAAGGAGAAGGATATGCACTTGTACATTTTAATAGTGCTATTTGATTATTGTTCATTCTTCTGCAAGCATTAATGGCTTCTTCTATATCACTGAGTGTGGCAATTCCTGTAGAAATTATTATTGGTTTTCCTTTTGAAGCTATGTATTCTATAAGTGGTATGTCAGTAATTTCAAATGACGCAACTTTATATGCGGGTACATCCATATCTTCTAAAAAGTCTACCGCTGTTTTGTCAAAGGGTGTTGAAAAAAATATTAACCCTTCATTCTCTGCAATTTCTTTAAGTTTGGGTTGCCATTCCCATGGAGTATATGCTTCTTTATATAGGTCATAAAGAGTCTTTCCGTCCCAAATGGTCCCTTGTTTTATTTGAAAGTATTCATTACTGCAGTTTATTGTAATAGTGTCTGGCGTATATGTTTGCAATTTTACAGCGTCAGCTCCCGCTTTTTTTGCTTCTTTGATAAGTTTTACTGCATTATCAAAGTTATGGTTATGATTAGCAGATAATTCTGCAATTATAAAAACAGAATGACCATTACCTATTTTTTTGTTATTTATTTGAAGTGAGGCATTCATTCTTTAGCACCTCCTTCCATCTACTCCAATCTTCCTGTGTAAAAATCATAAGTTTTATAGGTTTGTTTTCTTCAATAGTTTCACCATTTTCTCTAAATTTGAATTTTCTGTATAAATTTATTGCAATTTCATTACAAGATAACACTTTTGTGTACAGTGTGTTAAATTTCATTTCGTCAAAAAATATTTGTAATAATTTATACAGTATTTTTTTACTTAAGCCTATTCCTCTATAAGATTCTTCTCCTATATAAAATCCCCACTCAGAGGTTAAATTTTTGTAGTCTATGTTTTGTAAATTTACTATCCCTATCGGTAGTTCTTTAAAATACACAATCCAAAATTTAATTCTGTCATCCTTTTTCAATTTTTCTAGCCACTTTTTGTGTTCATCTTCGCTAATTATTTCTTGATTTATCATAAACTTTCTTATATCTTCTTTGTTTCTCCACTGTCTTATTTTTTCTTTTAAGTTTTCATCAGCTTCTAAAATGTCTTTAAATTCGATATCGTCCAATTTATTACACCACCGTTTCAAAGCATCTATGCAAGTTCTTTTTGCTTTACTTTTTCATTTATTTTTGATATTTCAGGATGTTCTTCTTGAAATTTTAATATATCTTCCATATAAAATAGTTCCTTCTCCTTATATAAGTTTTTGTATATTATTTTAATAAATTCAAAGTCCTCTACTGTATCTAAGGTCCACCTGTAATTAGAATAATCGACATCGTTTTTGAATTGCTTTATTTTAAACATTCCCGGATTCTCATAGATATATGGTGTTACATGTTCTCTTTGATAAGGTTTGTCCGCTTCTTTAAATGCTTTTTCTAAGGTTTCAAAGGTGAATACTTCTACATCTAATCCCCTTGGATATGTTCTTTCAATTGTATTGCTTAAATAATCTATTTTTTCTTTTTTTGATATTTCAATAAACGTTTTTATTATTTTATCAATAATTTTGGGATCTACAAGGGGGCAGTCTGAAGTTATCCTTATAACTATATCTGCATTGTTTTCTTTTGCTGCATAATAATAGCGGGAGAGTACGTCATCTTCACTGCCCCTAAAATTTTTAACATTTAATTTTTTAGCTTCTTCTACAATAATATCATCTTCTTTTTTTGTGGTTGTCGCTATTATTATGTCATCTATCTCTTTTGCAGCTTTTACTCGATTTACTACATGTTCTATTACTGGCTTGCCCATTATTATTTTCATTACTTTTCCTGGCAATCTTGTTGACCCCATTCGTGTTTGTATTATTGCAATTTTTTTCATACTCTCACCTATTTCTTGTAGTAATTTATCACTTTTTTTACTGCAGTTATAACATCGTGAACATCTTCTTCAGTCATCTTGGGAAATAAAGGCAATGTTATTATTCTTTCATATAAATGTTCAGCATTTGGACATAGTCCTTTTTTATAACCTAATTTCTTATAATATGGATGGTAATATACTGGAATATAATGTACATTTACACCAATGTTTTCTTTTAAGAGTGCTTCATATATTTCTCTTCTACCAACTTTTAGTTTTTCTAATCTTAATTGAAGTACATATATATGCCAGCTTGAGTTGGTATAAGGTAATTGATATGGAATTATCAATTCTTCTATATCTTTAAATGCGTTATTATACATTTGTGCATATTTTCTTCTTATTTTGAGAAAGTTATCTAATTTGTTCATTTGGCTTATGCCAAGTGCAGCTTGTATGTCAGTTATTCTATAGTTATATCCTAAATATTGTTGTTCATAGTACCATGGTCCTTCATTTTTTGTTAGTAAGTTTTCATCTCTCGTTATTCCATGTGCCCTAAAAAGCTTTAGTTTTTCATAATAGTCTTTGTTATTTGTTAATATCATGCCTCCTTCTCCTGTGGTTATATGTTTTACAGGATGAAAGCTTAATGTCATCATGTCTGTCTGTGGACCTACTATACTGCCTTTGTATTCAGCTCCTAAAGCATGGGCTCCGTCTGCTATAACGATTAGATTGTTTTGTTTGGCGATTTTGTTTATTTCGTCGATGTCTACTGGTTGACCTGTGTAATGTACAGGTATTATGGCCTTTGTTTTTGGTGTTATTTTTCTTTTTATGTCCTCTGGATCAATATTGTATGTTCTTGGATCTATATCTGCAAAAACTGGCTTTGCTCCACAGTATAATATGCAATTTGCTGATGCTGCAAAGGTTATCGGTGTCGTTATTACTTCATCTCCAGGTCCTATACCTGCGGCAAAACATGCTGCATGTAATGCTGCTGTTCCGTTTACTATTGCAACTGCGTATTGTGTCTTTGTATATGCTGCTACTTTTTCTTCAAATTCTTTTATCTTTGGTCCTGTCGTTAAGTAATCGCTTTTTAATGTGTTTATAACTTCTTTTATGTCTTCGTCGTCAATCCATTGTCTACCATAGGGTAGATATGTATTCCTAACGGGTTCCCCTCCGTTTATTGCTAATTCTTCCAATTTACATACCCCTTTATTTGAAATTGTTAAATCGTGGTTTCTATCCATTCTCTTGTCTTTTTAATCCCTTCTTCAAGAGTGTATTGCGGTTTCCAACCTAATAGTCTTTCTGCTTTACTGTAATTGCACAATAGTTTTTGTATTTCGCTTTGTGGGTGTATATGTGGGACATGTTTTATTAGTTTTTCATCTTTTGCTATTAGCAATGCTAAGTCATTGATTGATATGTCTCTGCCAGAACCTGCATTTATTATCTCTCCATTTGTTTTGTCTGAATAGCCTGCCTCTACTACAAATCTTGCACAATCTTCTACATATAGCAAATCTCTTGTCTGGGTTCCATCTCCGTAAATGTTAAGAGTTTTTCCTTCTAAGGCGTTTTTTATAAATATTGCTACTACTCCACCTTCTCCATTTGTCTTTTGGAACGGTCCGTATGTATTGAATGGTCTTACGACTACTACAGGTAATTTATATGTATACCAGTATGATAATACCATGTTCTCAGCTGCTATTTTCGAACCTGCATAAGGAGATGCCGGTTTCGTAGGATGGTCTTCTGTTATGCCACTTTCATCAGTTGCTCTGTCATATACCATACATGTGCTCATAAATGTTATTTTTGTGTTATGCTTTCTTGCTTGTTCTAAAACATTAAATGTCCCTACAGTATCATTATAAAAGGTTGTTTTCGGATCATCGATGCTGTCTTGAACGTTTATGCTTGCTGCTAAGTGATAGCATATGTCAAATTTATTTTTAAATATGTCTGTTAATAATTCATTGTCTTTTATATCACCTATTATAAAGTCTTTTAATAATGGATTACATGAAAATTCGTCGATGTTTTCTCTCCTACCATTTGAAAGGTTGTCTAGTATCCACACTTCATGGCCATCCTCTAGTAGTTTTTTTACCACCCATCTACCTATAAATCCTGCTCCACCTGTTACTAATATTTTCATGATTCTCCTCCCAAGTTTAAATAATATCTTTAATAAGTTCATAAATTTCGTCTTTTGATAGGGGTTTTTCATCGTTTGATGAATATGTGCTTCTATTGGGTTTCCTATCATATGATTCAAGAAGATCTAGTTTGTGAGAAGGGAATACGGCAAACATTTTTTCGTATTCGATCGATTCTTTTAGTTCTTTGCAATTCATTAGTTCTTCGTACATTTTTTCTCCTGGTCTTAATCCTATAATTTTTTTGATTATTTTAGATTTGTCTATATTATATTTTTTACATGTTATGTCAATAACTACGTCAGCTAAGTCTCCTAATTTTACTGCAGGCATTTTTAAGATAAATATTTCTCCTCCTGTTGCTATTTCGCATGCTTTTAATACAAGGTCAACTGCTTCGTCAATGGTCATCATAAATCTCGTCATTTCTGGATGTGTCAACGTAATTTCTCTTTTTTCTTTGATTTGTTTTACCCATAATGGTATCACTGAACCTCTTGACCCTATTACGTTGCCAAATCTAACTCCAGCAAATATTGGTTTATCACCGCCTTTATAATAATCGGCTGATGCAATAAGTCTTTCTGCAAGTAATTTTGTTGCTCCCATCGTATTGGTTGGTGATACAGCTTTGTCTGAACTTGTGTATATTACTTTTTCTACTTTATTTTCTATCGCGCATTCTATAACATTTTGTGTCCCTAATACATTTGTCTTTACTGCTTCAAAGGGATTATATTCTGCTGCTGGTACATGCTTTATTGCAGCTAAATCAAATACAATGTCTACTCCTTTCATGGCTCTATTTAATCTTTCTTTATCTCTTACATCACCAAGCAAAAACCTCAAATTTCTATATTCTGCAAGCTCTTGTTGCATGACAAATTGTTTGTATTCATCCCGACTATATACCCTTATTACCTTGGGATTATAGTTTAGTAATTTTCTTACAAGTGCTTGTCCAATCGTTCCTGTACCTCCGATAATTAAAATAACTTTATTACTAAAATTCAAATTTCTACCTCCTATTCCTCAAACAATTATACTAAATTATACTAAATTATGATTTCGTACAATTAGTCCATTATTACGCCAAAAAATAAAAGGCCATGCCTCGTAAAACTAATTTATATACTTCCTTAAGTCATCTAATTTTTCAATTTTCAAAATATCTCTTGCTAAAGCAAGTAATGCTTTGTCATCTAACTTTTCAAGTCCATTTATATATTCAAAAGGTATGTCTTCAAACTTTTCTTTCAATTGTTCAAGTAGCACCATTCGTATTCCTTCTCTTTTTCCTTCTATTTTTCCTTCTATTTTTCCTTCTATTTTTCCTTCTATTTTTCCTTCTTTTCTAGTTTTTTTAAATTCCTCTTTTAAACTACGTTCTAAATTGGAAATCATTTTTTCCACCCCCTCACTCTTTTCGAATATTTTCTTTACCTCTTTTCTTTTGCCTTCGGGTAGAAATCTGGATATAATAGACATAAACCAGTTTCTCAATAATATAAATTCTTCTTCAGACAAATTTTTGAGTACATCTGTTAATTTTTTTAATCTTTCTATTAACTCTTCTCTGTCTATCCTTCTGTCTAGCAAAAAGACACTACCTATAAGATTAGATAATTGTAAAAGTTCTTCTTCACTATATCTATTCACATCAATGAGAATATATTTAAAGTCTATTATATTTTCTCCAAATAATTGATATGAATCTATCGTTTCTTTAAAGCTCAAAGAAGCAGTCCATCTATTAACACCATTATACAACACAATAGGAATAATTGCTGGTAATTTATAGTCCTTCCTTTTTTGCTGGTTTAATGATGTATCTTTAAGAATTTCTCTCCACACTTCAATTATATACAATAACAATCTATATGGCATTTGAAAATCAACTTTTGATTGTAATTCCAACAATATATAAAAGAAAACTTCTTTATCCTTCAATTTTACTTGATAAACCAAATCAGCCTCTTTATTTTTAAAATCTTGCAATATGAAGGATTTGTTTATTCGTATTACTTTAGATTCGTCTATTTCATTTACCCAATCTTTTTTGACAAAACTTCTTAAAAGCTCAATAAATACTTTTTTATGAGAAAGTAGGTATTTATAGCCTTTATCATGAGGGGCATTTAAATTCTTTTTATTTTTATCAGTTTCCATCATGTCTCACACCTATATTATATCATAATCATTCTTAACTACTGTAGGAAATAAAAAAGATAAAAACACACCTTACGGGCGCAAGTGCTTAAAAAGCACCGCCTCCGCTTCTGTATCTATATTACCACCCATAGAACTTATGGGCGCCGAAACAGCCTCATAAGTTCTATCGGATCATGTCAAAAAAAATGGATAAACCAATCCAATTAGTATATATTCGACATAAAATAATATTTTCCTTCTTTTTTAAGGAAATTTTTATAATTTTTGTGGTTAAATAGCCATCAGCTTAAGTTTACTAATTGCTGCGCTACTTTCCGTAAATTTTCGACAGCATATTCCAATTGTACAATTTCAGTTACAATCTGTTGTGTTGCACCTGCTTGAACTTCGGTAACCTGAGCAGTTTTACTAATTTCTTCGACAATTTTTTCAACCGATTGCTCAATATTTTGCAAAATATTGCTAATTTGTTCCACAGCTTGTGCACTGTCTTCCGCTAATTTACGAACTTCATCAGCAACAACAGCAAAGCCCCTTCCTTGTTCACCTGCACGTGCTGCTTCAATAGCCGCATTCAAGCCTAAAAGCTTGGTCTGGCTAGCCACTCTTTTGATGAATGCAAGAACATCGCCTATGTTTTTAGCATAATCTCTGGCACTTGTGGCAGAATCGTTTAAGTTTGAGCCTCTCGCGGCAAGTTCTTCAGCACCATCAGCGACTTCTTTAGCTGCATTTTTTATTTCTTTAATAGTATCACTTAGTTCTTCAGCTGTACCAGCTAATTCCTGCGCTTGTATATAAAGCTTTTTTGCAATATCTTCTTTAGCTTCAACAATAATCATCATCAGCCTAGCAGCATTGGCATCAATTATTACTGTTTCTTGGCGTTTTTGTGTATACAGTATTTCTTGTACTTTAGGATTACCTGTTACCTCGATAACCAAATCTAGTTCTGGTATTTTTAATAAATCCACGCAATCGTGAAAGGTTTTTATCCCTTTTTCTTTTGCTAATTTTATTCCAGGCGCATTTTCATCTATATCAGCAATTCCAACAATAGAAACTTCCGGTAACCCATGTATTACTTTTAGGATGGCTGTGCCACCTTTACCGCCGCCGACAATTCCTACATTAATCATTTTATATTCTGTACCTCCTATAACATGCTTACCTTATCAATTTATTATCTATCTTTACAACTACATATTTTCTTTTAATATTTTCCTTTATTGCTTGAGGAAGCATCAAATCTTATAAGCCTGCCTCTAATATGTCAAAAAATTATCGATTATTTGATAATATTCGACATAAAACAACATTTTCCTTCTTTTCTGAGGAAACTAAAGAAAAATAAGTTAGCGTCTTCCAAACAAATACAAAAATACATAAGCAGGAATTTTTATTATTGGTACCTTTGTCGAAATATTAAATTTCCCATAATCTTCTGGTCTTTTTGTTACTAATATTGCTGAATCAATATTTTTTTAGAGAACCATTTAAGAGATAGCTCGTAGCACGTTTGTCTCTTGAGGTGCGGACAAAAGTGACAAATGCATGGTAGCTTGAACAAAGTGAAAGCCAGCGTCTAAAGACGCTGGCTCAGTATTTTTATCAATACTACTGGATCTATACTTGGTCTGCCGTGATCTTCGGAATATTTGTCCTTTACTAAATCATATATGAAACTAAATTCTATTACTCTTTCTATCTTTCTTAAAAGGTGGTCTTTTGGTACTAATTGATCTATGCTTACAAATTCTATTTGATGTCTTGCATCCTGTTTCTTTGTTAACATCTTCCTTCTCCTCTCCTCTTTTGCTTTATACCACTAAAATAACAAGGAACCCTTCTCATCATAACGGGTTCACGATATTTTGTCAACAGTCTGAATATTCCACCAGGTGTGGAATATTTTTTTTAAAGCTATGAAAAAGTGTCGTATCTTCTCTGAATTTCACTTCGATTAAGAATTTGCTATGTGGTAATTCAACCACTACGTCAATCTCTTTTTGATTATCACTAGCTTTTCTAAAATAACCTATCCTAGCATTTGTTTGCAGGTAAAAATTATAGATATGTTTAAAAACTGCTGTTTCAACCGTTATTCCAAGTTCTTTACTGTCTAAGAGTATATTGTCTATCATTAAAACTGCATTTCTTAGGGCAGGATCAGAAACGTAAATTTTTGGTTTTGCTTTTAGAACTTTTTTCCCGCCTAATTCTATAGGTAAACTTTTATAAATCAAATTTGCATTTTCAAGAAGATGAATATAGTTTTCTACTGTTACTGTTGAAACATCTCCAATTTCTTTACTTATTGTTGAAATACTTATAACATTTGCAGAATTAAAGCATAAGTACAAAAAAACCTTCTCTAACATTGCTAAATTTCTTACATTAAACAAGGAAGGTATATCGCTTTTAATAACTTTATCAACCACATCTTCTCTTAACATTCTTTGCACTAAAAATTGGTCTTCTGAAAACACAAATTCAGGGAATCCTCCTATTGTTAAATACTTATTAAAGTACTTTTGCAATGGCATAAGTAAAAACATAAGCTCATTTAATTGAGAGTCATTTAAATTTGAAATTTCATTTAAGTTTAAATTTGGCAGATTGCTTGGTCTTTCTGGAACACCAAGTATTTCGCAAAATTCATAAAAAGAAAGAGTAGGTACAGAAATCACAGTCCAGCGGCCAACACCACTTTCTTTTGTACCTTCAATAAGTGCAGGAGAAGCTGAACCTGTAGCAATAATTCTCCAGTTTGGTTTGGTGTCATAATATACTTTTAACCATCTGTCCCAATCACTTGCATATTGAATTTCATCTAAAAATATATAAGCCTCTTTTTCTTCATTTATGGTGGTTTCATAAAGGTTAATAATTTGGTCAAAAGAACTTAATTTAAATAAAGGATGATCAAAAGATACATATAATATCTTTTTTGGGTGCACTTGATTTTTTAAAAGAGTCTCTATCATTTGATATAAAATTGTAGTTTTACCTACACGACGTGCACCTGAAAGTATAACATATCTTCTGATAGTTGGATGCATTAGTAACTCAAATGCCTGATGATAGACTACTCTCTTTACGGGTTTTGACAAATCCTGAGGTAAATATCCTTCTCTCCACCATGGGTTATACGAGTACAAAATCCTTAATATATTTTCTGAGCTTGTAATAGACATTTTTCTCACCTCTAATATAATATTATAACATATACTTTATGTTTTTATACAAAAAATATGAAGTATACTTTATATTTTATATGAAATTTTTTAAACTACATTATTAATTCAGCATCTTTCTATAAAAAATAAACTGGCGTTTGAAATCTTCAAGCCAGTGTTAAAGTATAGCAATATTTTTGCTATGCTTTTTTATTTGAGAAAAAAGTTTTTGGGTATGACCTCTTCATGTCTAGATAAGTACTATGACCTCTGCTGACTTCTCAAGGTTCAGCCATACATCACTGTAGAACATACGTTTTGCTCTACACTTCAATTACTTGGTATTCATCTTTTCCTATGAATATAAGTAGCGCTTGCTTTACGTCTTCTCTCTCTTTAAGCCCTCTGCTTTCTCTATACTTCTTAAGCTGCTTTATTCCTTCTTCTTTTATCTTGTCTACCTTGTCTTTTTCACTCTTCTTTACATACTTTAGCTCTATCAACCACTCGTATTTTATATCCGGTATCCTTATGTCTCTCTCTAAGTATATATCTATATATCCTCCCTCTGTCTCTCTCTCACTTATCGGTCTGTAAACATTGCTTATGGTTAAGTAAGAAAACAGTATCACTTTTATGTATTTTTCATCAAATTTTACCATATCTCTATTTGATAATCTCCTTAATATGTTCGTACTTATGAATTCTACAAAAGGTTTAATCTCTCCTTGAAATGCCATCTTCCATGTGGCTTTCGCTATTTCTTCTATCTCGTATTTTATGTTATTCTCTTCTTTTAGCTTTCTTTCAAAATATTCCCAAAATATTGTTTTTATTATGTAGTTTGGTATGACAAGCTTTGTTACATTATATACACTATCTTTTATTGTAAGCAATCCCATATAGAATAACAACGATATAAAATATTCTTCATCATACATCCTGTCAAATGAAAATTTTGTTACTATTTCCGCTACTATTCCTTCTTCTTTTATGATCCTCTCTAATAATGCCCTGTTCCCCTCATTCATTGTAAGTCTGTTTAATCTACCATAGTCTGTCTTTACATTGTCGTCTATTAAATTTCTAGGCGGTTTTTTGTATCTTACTATGCTGTCAAGATAATACAATACCATGTCGGGATTGTATATCCTCTTCTCCGCTTCTGCACTAAATAAATACCCATCGTATAATTCTCTTAATTCTTCTAGTGATTTTTCTCTTTCTTTTTCCTCTATCCCTACTTCTTCTAATATCTTCACCACTTCTTCTTCTGTAAATCCCAGCATCTCATTTAAGCTTAAATCCATTGTGACATTTAATGCTATGTTAAATCCACTTGTTAAGTCATCCAACATTATCGGGGATATACCCGTTATGAATATCCTGTCTATTACAGTCTCTGTCCCTATCTTCAATGTCTCATAAAAGTCCCTTACAAAACCTGATGCCATCACTGTCTCCTTGTAAAATTCACTGTCCCCCATCGCTATTATGTCATTGGCAAAATGGTCATATTCGTCTATTATTAGATAAATCTTTTTACCTACTTTTTTTACTTCATTTATTATCGTCATTATAACCGCGTTTATATCAGTTATTTGGTCAATTTTCTTCCTTATTCCTTCCGTATTTTCTAATATACCTTCGTACCTGTTTAATAAGGCATTTATTGAATTTTTCACACTTAGCAAAAAGGACTCTTTTAGTTGGTCTTTGTTGTCGGTGTTTAGACCTGAAAAATTCAGCTTGAGTATCATATAACTGTTCTTTAGCTTTGTTGGCTTCTTCCCTATATATAAGTCGCCAAATAGTTTCTCAAAGTCTTTTTCACTGTTTACGTCATAGTAGTTCTCTAATGTGGAAAGAAAGAGACTCTTTCCAAACCTCCTCGGTCTTATGAAAAACAGGTATTTGCTGTTTAAGTTCTCTATCTTCTCTATATACATCGTCTTGTCTACGTAAAGATATCCTTCTTCTCTCATCGCTCTGAAATTGGACATCCCATAGGGTATTTTCTTCATTCTTACCACTCCTAATTTTCCTTATTGTTTAAAGTGAACTACATCGCCAATGAATTGGCAAGCCTCGTGCTCTCGACACCTGCCCGTATCTTTATATTTTAATGAACAATCCGGCAATATAAAAATATACCACTAAAGCCATGGCGTCCACGATGGTGGTTATGAGGGGACTGGCCATAATGGCGGGGTCAATTTTAGCCATTTTTGCTAAAAGCGGCAATAAGCCGCCGACTATCTTGGCCATAATCACTGTTACCACCAGTGTAAGACTGACCACCAGAGCGATGGTAGTGCTCACCTGCTCAATAACAACAAGCCGTAAGAAGTTCAAGCCAGCAAGAGAAAGGCCAACAATAATGCTCACCATAAACTCTTTTGCAACTACTCTAAAAACATCCCGTGTTTTAATTTCGTCCAGCGCCAGGCCTCGAATTACCATTGTCGATGACTGGGAACCTGCATTTCCTCCTGTATCCATTAGCATAGGTATAAAGGCGGCCAGGATTACCACATCATGGAGAAAGTCTTCAAACTTTTGTATGATCCGGCCGGTGAATGTGGCCGAAATCATCAAGGCCATAAGCCAAAACAGCCTGTTTTTGGCCATGGTAAAGGGGCTTTGACTTATATAAGATTCTTCAGTAGGACTTATTCCACCCATTCGTTGAATATCTTCGGTGTTTTCCGCTTCCAGAACGTCCATCACGTCGTCTATGGTTATAATGCCAACCAGACGGTTTTCCTGGTCTACTACAGGCATGCTTAATAGGTCGTATTTTTTAAACAGTGATGACACGAATTCCTGGTCATCGTAGGTTTTTACAGCTATAACCTGTTTGTCCATCAGGTCTTCGATCCTGGTGCCAGGGTCTGCCATCACCAGGTCTTTCAAGGAAACGACACCTAAAAGATGTCTTTCCTGGTCTATGACGTAACAGGTATAAATGGTCTCCTTTTTAGGAGCAGTATAGCGAATATGAGTAAGCGCTTGAGACGCCGTCATATCGGCTTTCAGGTCTACAAATTCAATGGTCATGATGCTGCCAGCGGAATCTTCGGGATAATTTAAAAACTGGTTAATAAGCCTTCGTTCGCTTTCCGGCGTCCGCTGGAGTATTTTTTTTACTACATTGGCAGGCATTTCTTCCAGAAAATCTATCTTGTCATCGAAAAAGAGATCTTCTACCAGGCTTTTCAATTCGTCTTCTTCGATCATCCGCGAAAAGGCTACTCTTATTTTATCCGACAGATATGAAAATACTTCTGCAGCCCTATCCTTAGGCAGCAGTCTGAAAGCCAGCAGGCTGTTTTTAGCATCCAGATGGTTCAAAATTTCCGCTACGTCCTGTACCGGAATTCTCGACATTTCTTCTTTTAAGACTAGGAAGTTTTTTTCCTGTAACCATTGGCGAAAAAGCTCTTTCATTTTTTCGATATGCACAATAATACCCCCTCTAGTTAAGAAGCGCCTCCGGCGATGTGGGGTGCCGACGGACTACCCCCGTTTTTAGGTGGAATAAGGCATCGTCTGTTTATTCAATTACTTGGTACTCGTCTTTGCCTATGAATATGATTAGCGCTTGCTTTACGTCTTCTCTCTCTTTAAGCCCTCTGCTTTCTCTATACTTCTTGAGCTGCTTTATCCCTTCTTCTTTTATCTTGTCTACTTTGTCTTTTTCATTTTTCTTTACATACTTTAGTTCTATCAACCACTCGTATTTTATATCCGGTATCCTTATGTCTCTCTCTAAGTATATGTCTATGTACCCGCCCTCTGTTTCTCTCTCACTTATCGGCCTATAGGCTTTACTGTTTACAAGATACGTAATTAATATCACTTTGATATATTTCTCGTCAAAGTTTATTATATCCCTGTTCGAAAGCACCTTTAGCACATTCTGGCTTATATACTCTATATACGGTTTTATTCTCCCTTCATACGCCATCTCTTCTATGGTCTTCCTTAATTCATTTAGGTCAAGATTTATTTTGTATTCTTTCTTTAAATTCGTTTCTATATATTCCCACATTATTGTCTTGATCACGTAATTGGGTATTTTTAAAAATAATCTCGTTTTTTCTTGCATTCCTATCGTTAGTAACCCCATATAGAATAATAACGATACAAAGTATTCTTCATCATACATCCTGTCAAATGAAAATTTTGTCACTATCTCCGCTACTATTCCTTCTTCTTTTATGATCCTCTCTAATAATGCCCTGTTCTCTTCATTCATTGTAAGTCTGTTTAGCCTACCATAGTCTGTCTTTACATTGTCGTCTATTAAATTTCTAGGCGGTTTTTTGTATCTTACTATGCTGTCAAGATAATACAATACCATGTCGGGATTGTATATCCTCTTCTCCGCTTCTGCACTAAATAAATACCCATCGTATAATTCTTTTAATTCTTCTAGTGATTTTTCTCTTTCTTTTTCCTCTATCCCTACTTCTTCTAATATCTTCACCACTTCTTCTTCTGTAAATCCCAACATTTCATTTAAGCTTAAATCCATTGTGACATTTAATGCTATGTTAAATCCACTTGTTAAGTCATCCAACATTATCGGGGATATACCCGTTATGAATATCCTGTCTATTACAGTCTCTGTCCCTATCTTTAATGTCTCATAAAAGTCCCTTACAAAACCTGATACCCTTACTATCTCTCTATAAAATTCACTGTCCCCCATCGCTATTATGTCATTGGCAAAATGGTCATATTCGTCTATTATTAGATAAATCTTTTTACCTACTTTTTTTACTTCATTTATTATCGTCATTATAACTGCGTTTATATCAGTTATTTGGTCAATTTTCTTCCTTATTCCTTCCGTATTTTCTAATATACCTTCGTACCTGTTTAATAAGGCATTTATTGAATTTTTCACACTTAGCAAAAAGGACTCTTTTAGTTGGTCTTTGTTGTCGGTGTTTAGGCCTGAAAAATTCAGTTTGAGTATCATATAACTGTTTCTTAGTTTTGTTGGCCTCTTCCCTATATATAAGTTGCCAAATAGTTTCTCAAAGTCTTTTTCACTGTTTACGTCATAGTAGTTCTCTAATGTGGAAAGAAAGAGACTTTTCCCAAATCTTCTCGGCCTTATGAAAAACAGGTATTTGCTGTTTAGATTCTCTATCTTCTCTATATACATCGTCTTGTCTACGTAAAGATATCCTTCTTCTCTCATCGCTCTGAAATTTGACATCCCATAGGGTATTTTCTTCATTCTTACCACTCCTAATTTTCCTTATTTTCCCTTTTTGCGCTTTTTAACTGAGATTTTTCGTGGTACTTTACTACTTAGAAAGATAAAATAAAAGTAATGGTTCAAAATAATAAAGAAGTAATATTTTATCAGTTAATTAATTATACCATACTTTACAAAAAAAGACACACTTTATAGTGTATCTCGATGTCCAATTTACTGGGGAGTCGTGAGATGACAAAGTAAGAACTGATGAAAACATATAAAAACCTTTGCTGACTTTATCATACCATTTCTATTATGAGTAATCAAGATAAAAAAAGAGAGATACACCTTTATTGTATCTCTTGAAGTACCTTTTTGGATTCTTCTATTATCTTTTTGGTCGTTTCAGTCATAGGTTTGGGCTCTAAGGATTTGGAGTTTGCTTTGTCAAACATTTTTTGCACATCAACCGCTTTTTGCAAAAATTCCTTTGCCTTTTCTTTATCTCCATTGTTTAAATAATACATACCAACCTTGTTATAAGCATCAGCTAATTGCTGATAATTTTCTGGCCTCAATGGTTGTACTTCTACCGCTTTTAATACGTATTTAAGGCCAAGGTCAATTTGTCCATGTGCAAGGTAGAAAGCCCCTAATTGTGCATTAAGTTGAGAATTGAAAGGCTCTAACTGCACGGCTTTTTCTTCCTCAAACATCGCTTTTTGAAGCTTTACGGCATCCTTTAACTGGTCACCAAGGGCAGTTAAAATTTGCCCGTATGTCATTCTGTATTTTGCATTCCATGGGTCATAGGATACTGCTTTTTCGTAATTTTGTTCTGCCAAAACAAAATTTTGTTGTCTCAAAAAGTTATCCCCTTTTACAGCATAACTTAACGCTACTGACATAGAACCAGACATAAACATTACAACGAAGGCTACTAGTATTGCTAAATAGTTTAAGTAAATCTTCTTGTCTTTTATTTTAAATTTTAGTATATCCAAAGAATTTATTACACCAATTAATGCCCAAAGTGCAATAGATACCGCAGAAAGCGACAGGTCAAAATCCATTGCAGCATGAGCATAAAGACTTACTACGCTTACTATAACAGCAGCAATTAAAATTCCGCCTTTGTCCTCTAAATATCCTTTATATACTCTGTACATGCTCCTGAAAAGTGACACTAACAAAAATACTATAGCAATAGCTCCAATAATACCGGTATCTAAAAGCACCTGCATGAAATAGTTATGGGTTTGTGTAGTCCAATACAGGTAAGATTGGTATTTAAAATATAGTGATGACCATGCGCCGCCACCTGCTCCAAATATAGGATAATCTTTGAAAATTTTAAACCCGTCTTTGTAAAATTGCATCCTTTGTGAACTACTGCGGCTGGTAAAGTCTATATCTTGTACACGGGATGCAATATCCTCTGGCAAGTATTTATATTTTAACATTATGTTTTGTATTTCATGAGGAGCATTTTTAGGATATATTTGTGCTTTTGTAAAAGTTACTGACGTATTTTGGAAGTTATTCACAAATGTTATGGCAAGCCTTTTTGTGTCTTTTAAAGTAGTAAATTCTATTGTTTTTTCTCCTACGAAATTGTCTTTGTCGTAAAATTCTGCAATTTTAGTAGATTGGTCATTTTCATTTCTACTGTTTATTATTATACCGTAAGCCCAATCCTTATTTGAGGGATTTTTAGCTGTAACTTCGTATTTTAACACATATATTCTATCAGGTTCTGCACTTACAAACCTTGTCACACTTTTTATACTGTCAGGCTCCTCTGCATCATGTTTTAAAGTCAAAGGGACTTGTGTCGTAAAAACTATATACCCTGCCGCTAACACAAAAACTCCAGTTACTGCAGCAATAGCTATTCCTGCTCTTACATTTATTTTATTGACAATACTTACAATAAAGCTTATTGCGTATGTAACAATTAGTGAAGCAAAAACCCCAATCAAATACCATTTGATTAAGGTAGAAGCTACACCGCTGGCAACTGCCGAATTAAACTTTACTATAGGAAGTGCTGAAGCAATCACAACTCCCACAAAATATATAAAAGGTTCTATTCTTTTGCCCCTTGGCATCAAAAGCATGAGGATAATGCCAAGGAAGGGAAGCATAAGCCATGCACCGCGAGACAAGGTAAATACATAAGCATAAAACTGTGTATAAGCGGTCACTCCGTATATTGCCTTTAAATATTTATTATCAGTGTAAGAAATTAAAGCTAGATTGACAAGGAAAAAAGCCATCAAAAATGAAGCTGTTGTATTGGGGTATTGAAAAGTAGAGTTTATCCTGCCTCCTACCCATGAACCGTTGTAATGAATGAGATTAACTGAAGACCCAAGTCCCACAATTGCCACAACAAAAGAGCTTAAAACTAGCACGTTTAACAACATAAAAATTTTTTTGTTATCTCTTACGGTTCTACTAGCCATAAAATATATGAACAAATAGTCAAAATATCTCAAAACTTCACCTATGCTCGCTCTTATATTTACCGCAAAAAAAGTAGAGATTATGTATGCCCCTACAAGAGATAAAGCAGCATAATCTAGGGTAGTACTCACTATAGGTTCTTTTTTCACAATTTTAAAGATAGCCCATATAATAAATACTGCAGAAGTCAATGCAATCGTAGGGAACATTTCTTTTTCAAAGTACATGCCTCTAAAAAAAGGTGGATAAAATACAAGAATTAAAAGGAGTATGTAAAATACTGTATTTATGCCTATTAAACTTCTAGACACATTTTTGGCTTGTTTTTTTATTGTCTTTCCTTTTTTTGCAGCTACTTTTTGTGCCATCTTCAATCCCCTTCTCTTGTAGCATTTTAATCCATTAAGACCACAGTATATACATATTCGACAAAAATTTCACTTTTCCTTCTTTTTATCAAATATCATTTACAAATTTAAAATCGCAAAAAGGCACAATTTGTGTCAATCACACATTTTAACTGCAAGAATATAATAAAGTGAAAATAGAAAAAGGAGGATGGATATGAGGCTTAAGTACTTAATTGTATTCCTTTTAGTATTAGCCTTAACAGTTTCTTTATTTGCAGGATGTACAAATAAAAGTCAAAAACTTACAAAAATCAATTTCATAGAGACAGTTCATTCTATCTTTTACGCTCCCTATTACGTAGCTGTAAGCCAAGGCTTTTTCAAAGAACAGGGGCTAGAGCTTGTCATTACAACTGCTCAAGGGTCAGACAAAGCTGCAACAGCTGTTTTGTCTGGCACAGCAGACATAGGGCTTCAAGGGCCCGAAACGACTGTATACGTACTTAAAGAAGGAAGAGATGATTATCTTGTAAATTTTGGTCAATTGACAAGAAAAGATGGATCTTTTCTCTTGGGAAAAAAGCCTGAACCGGACTTTAAATGGGAAAATTTAAGAGGTAAAAAGGTAATAGGCGGGAGACCCGGTGGGATGCCTCAAATGACACTGGAATACATTTTAAAAGAACACGGCATAAACCCAAAGACAGATTTGACCCTTATCACCAATCTTCAATTTACAGCCACAGCCGGTGCCTTTATGTCCTCTGATGCAGATTATGTGGCATTATTCGAGCCTACGGCTTCTTTAGTCGAAAAGGAAAAGGGAGGATACATCGTTGCATCAGTTGGCGCCTCCAGTCATGAAGTTCCTTATACCACTTTTAATGCAAGAAAAAGCTATATTGAAAAACATCCTGATATAATACAGCGTTTTGTGAATGCAGTATATAAAGGGATGCTATGGGTAGACTCTCACTCCTCTAAAGAAGTAGCGGAAGCAATTAAGCCTTTCTTCCCAGATGCTGATGTAGACCTTATGGCGACAGCAATTGATAGGTACAAAAGTCAAAACACCTGGGGCACCACTCTAAAAATGAAAGCTGAGGACTTTGATTTCCTACAAAATATACTTTTAGATGCAGGTGTAATAAAAGAAAAGGTGGGCTCTCACCTTCTAATCAACAATACTTTCGCTGAAAAAGCTGAAAAAATGATCAAAAAGTAAAGTTTTAAATTGTGCTCAATATGTCCGTCCCATATTGAGCACAACTCCCATTTTATTAACTTCGCATAGAAGGGAGTGTCTTTTATGAATAAAATAATGGTCAGCCTCAAAGACGTATCCTTTAATTATCACACCTTAGAGGATGAAACGGAAGCTTTAAAAAATATTTCTTTTGATGTGTACGAAGGAGAATTTGTAGGGATTATAGGCCCTTCTGGTTGTGGTAAATCTACTCTTCTTTCGATTATTTCCGGCCTTTTAAAGCCTTCTTACGGAAGTATAGAGGTAAATGGAAAAATAGGCTATATGCTTCAAAAAGACCACCTCTTTGAATGGCGAAATATATGGCAAAATGTGCTACTTGGACTTGAAATACAAAAAAGCCTAACAGAAGAATCCAAAAAATACGCAGAAGGTTTGCTTATAAAATATGGCCTTAGAGAGTTTAAAAACTATTATCCCAATCAATTGTCAGGAGGAATGCGGCAAAGAGCCGCTCTCATAAGAACATTGGCTTTAAAACCTGATATACTTTTATTAGATGAAGCTTTTTCTGCTTTAGACTACCAAACAAGACTTGCTATATCCGATGAAGTGTATAAAATTCTTAAATACGAGCAAAAAACTGCGGTCATAGTAACCCACGATATCTCAGAGGCAATTTCTATGTGTGACAGAATTATAGTTCTATCAAATAGGCCTGCCCATGTTAAAAAGATTTATGACATTATTTTAACCTGTGAAGACCGCTCTCCAATAGGGTGCAGAAAAGCCCCTGAGTTTAGAGAATATTTTAATTCTATTTGGAAGGAGTTGGATGTCCATGTATGAAGCAGCAACCCCTTATATTTCAAAAGAGCACAGGGAATTTTTAAAAAAGGTAAAGAGAAAAAACATATTGGTGCGAATCACTCAATTTACAATATTAGTCCTCTTTTTTGCAGCATGGGAAATTGTAGCAAGATACAAAATTGTAGACCCTTTTTTGGTCAGTCAGCCTTCAAGAATGTTAAAAACTATGATGACTTTAAGCCAGAATGGTTATTTTTTTATGCACATATGGGTTACTTTGAGTGAAACGATAATAGGTTTTACTCTTGGCACAATAATTGGCATGATAATCGCTATACTTTTGTGGTGGTCAGACTTTTTGTCAAAAGTTGCAGAACCTTATTTAGTAGTACTCAATAGCCTCCCTAAAATTGCATTGGGTCCTATATTTATAGTTTGGATGGGAAATGGAGAAGCTCCAATAATTACAATGGCTCTCGCTATTTCACTGATAGTCACTATAATAAGCTTACAAACGGGTTTTAAGGAAGTTGACGAAGAAAAAATAAAACTTTTAAAAACTTTTGGTGCCACAAAAATGCAAATACTTACAAAATGTATTCTTCCTGCCAGTGTTCCAACGATTATTTCCGCCATAAAAATAAATATCGGACTTTCCTGGGTGGGAGTAATTACAGGAGAATTCTTAGTTTCTAAGGCAGGTTTGGGATATTTGATTGTCTACGGCGGTCAAATTTTTAAGTTGGATTTAGTAATGACAAGTGTCTTGATCCTCTCAATACTATCTGCCTTGATGTATATTTTTATAGTGTATCTTGAAAAAAAGCTGATAAGGTGGAGATAGAAAACAGTGTTTTTTGTCTTTTTATGTGCTAAAATATGTATTGTAGTACTATAACTGCGGGGTGAAAACTAATGAAAATCGCATTGGCACAAATAAATCCAGTTGTAGGAGATATAAAAGGAAACTTCGAAAAGATAGTAGAGTTTATAAATAGAGCAAAATACCAAAAAGCTGACCTTGTGGTGTTCCCTGAACTAGCTACTGTAGGCTATCCTCCTAAAGACTTTTTGTTTATGCAAGATTTTTTAAAGGCCAATGAAAAATATATAAATGAAATAGTTTTACCTGCTACTTATCAAATTGGAGTAATACTGGGTACTGTAAGGCAAGACACAGAAGGCAACCTTTATAATTCTGCTTTTTTTATTTATGACGGTAAAATAGTCGAGGTTTTTGACAAGACTTTACTTCCCAACTATGACGTGTTTGATGAAAAAAGATATTTCAAACCAGCACAATTAAGAAAGGTAGCTTCTTTTAAAGGAATAAAATTAGGAGTTAATATATGTGAAGATATATGGAAAGATTATGTTTTTGAACCAAATGTAGATTATTCTGTTGATGTTTTAGAAGAGCAATATAAGTTAAAGCCTGATATTTTTATAAATATTTCGGCCTCTCCTTATTACCTGGGTAAACAAAACATGAGAGTAGAAATGATAGAGAAAAAGATAAAAAAGTACGCAATTCCTTTTATCTATGTGAATCAAGTTGGTGCAAATGATGAGTTGATATTTGACGGTTCTAGTTTTGTAGTAAATGAAGAGGGCAAAAGAGTGGTACAACTTAAAGCTTTTGAGGAAGACATTAAAATTGTCGATATTGATGAGTTGAAAAATTTTAAAGAGCTCCCCGAAATGAAAGAGGATATATCATGGGTATATAATGCTCTTGTCCTTGGTGTAAGAGATTATTGTAAAAAATCAGGTTTTAAAAAGGCAGTAGTAGGCTTAAGTGGTGGAATAGACTCGGCAGTAGTTTGTGCTATTGCAGTAGAAGCTTTAGGAAAAGAAAATGTTCTTGCCGTCTCAATGCCCTCAAGATACTCCTCTGAAGGAAGTAAAAGTGATGCAAGAATACTGGCTGAAAATTTGGGAATTGAATTTAGAGTAATCCCAATAGAGCCCGTGTTTGAAAGTTATTTATCCGTTTTCAATGGTGATAACAGCGCCATAGGTGACCTGGCAGAAGAAAATATACAAGCAAGAATAAGAGGTAATTATTTAATGTTTATATCAAATAGGGAAGGGCACATTGTTTTAACTACCGGAAATAAATCAGAATTGGCAATGGGATATTGCACTCTTTATGGAGATATGAGTGGAAGCCTTGCACCAATTGCAGATGTCCCTAAGACGATGGTATACGAGCTTGCGAAATATATAAACAGAAAAAAAGAAATAATTCCAATTTCTATAATTGAAAAAGCCCCTTCTGCAGAATTAAGACCTAATCAAAAAGATGAAGATTCATTACCTCCTTATAAGATTTTAGATGAAATACTGAAAATGTATATAGAGGAAAACAGGTCAGTAAAAGAAATAGTAGAAAAGGGATATGATGAAAAATTGGTAAAAGATGTTATAAATAAAGTCAACAGAGTAGAGTACAAAAGAAAACAAGCAGCACCTGTACTCAAAGTCACCACCAAAGCCTTTGGAATAGGAAGGCGTATGCCAATTGTTCACAACTTTAAACTATAGCTTTATTTTAGTAACATACGAGGAGGAGATAGCTTGTCAACGCAACTTAAAAGCGACATTGTGCTTATCTTAGTAACTATGGTGTGGGGAACTACATTTATAATAGTCAAAAATGCTATACAGACACTTCCGGTATACAACTTTCTTTTTATACGTTTTTTATTAGCTTTTTTGCTTCTTACAATAATTTTTCATAAAAAATTAAAAACCATTGACAAAAAAACATTGGCTGTTGCTTCGGTAATTGGGGCAATGCTTTTTTTAGGTTATGCCTTTCAGACAATGGGACTTAAATACACTACAGCATCCAAATCAGGCTTTATAAGCGGCTTTAGCGTAGTATTAGTACCAATTTTAGAAGCAGTGTTTCTTAAAAGAAAACCTTCAAAATCTTCAATTTTGGGAATTGTACTTGCTTTTATAGGACTTATACTGCTTACTGCAAATATTGATTTATCTATTAACATAGGTGACTTTTTGACGCTTTTGTGTGCTTTTGCGTTTGGAATGCAGATTGTTTTAATAGCAAAATATGCCTCCACCTTGGATACATACTTGCTCGCTACTATTCAAATAGGAATAGTTGCACTTTTAAGCGGCATTATAACTTTGTTACTTGAAAAGCCTTTTGTACCTACATCTTTCAATGTATGGTCAGCAATTGTAATAACTGGTGTTTTCGCTACGGCCTTTGCTATTGTTGCACAAAATACAATGCAAGCCTATACTACTGCTACCCATGCCGCTTTGATATTTGCATTAGAACCAGTTTTCGCTGCAATAGCTGCTTTTTTAATTGGGGGTGAAGTAATGTCTTTTAGAGCAATACTAGGTGGAATTTTTATGTTTACCGGTATAGTTCTTTCTGAACTACCTGAAAAAGAAACAGGCAAATAACAAAACCTCCTACTGCTTTTAAATTACCAGTAGGAAGTTCTATATTTACATACGGTGATATTTACTTGCAATGTTGAGCCTCGTTAATGCTCTTTTTAAAGCGGCTTCCGCCAAAAGATGTTCATGTTTACTTCTTCTTTGTCTGAGTTTTTCTTCTGCCCTTTCTTTAGCCGCTTGAGCACGAGCTATATCAATTTCTTCAGGCCACTCCACTGCACTGGACAAAATTGTCACACTATCTCTTTTAACTTCCATAAAGCCACCGGAAATAAAGGCTTCTCGCCACTGGCCATCTTCTTTGATCTGCAAAGTACCTGTACCTATGGCTGCTGTCATGGGGATATGGCCTTTTAAAATACCTATTTGACCAGTGGTTATAGTAACTATTATCTCTTCCACATCCCCTTCATAAAATTTTCTATGAGGAGTTAAAACCTCGAGGTGAAAATTTTTATCCATTCATTCCACCTCATTTCATCTTTTCAGCTTTTTCATAGACTTCGTCAATGTTTCCTACCATGTAAAAAGCGGCTTCTGGAATGTCATCCATTTCTCCCTCTACAATCTTTTTAAATCCTCTGATGGTCTCTTTCAGTGGCACATATTTACCAGGTATTCCAGTAAAAGTTTCTGCTACAAAGAAGGGCTGGGATAAAAATCTCTGTATTTTTCTCGCTCTGTAAACAATGAGTTTGTCTTCGTCTGTCAGTTCTTCCATGCCCAATATGGCGATTATATCCTGTAGTTCTTTATATCTCTCCAAGATTTCTTGTACCTTTCTTGCCACAGAATAATGCTCTTCTCCTACTATATGGGGCTCTAATATGCGGGAAGTAGAATCCAATGGATCAACAGCAGGATATATTCCCATTTCAGCAATACTTCTTGACAAAACAGTTGTCGCATCCAAGTGAGTAAAAGTGGTAGCCGGAGCAGGGTCAGTTAGGTCATCGGCAGGTACATAAACAGCTTGAACTGATGTGATGGAGCCTTTTTTGGTAGAAGTAATTCTCTCTTGCAAAAGCCCCAACTCTGTTGCCAAAGTAGGCTGATATCCAACTGCAGAAGGCATTCTTCCTAAAAGTGCCGAAACTTCTGAACCCGCCTGAACAAATCTAAAGATGTTATCTATAAATAAAAGTACGTCTTGGTGTTCTTCATCTCTGAAATACTCTGCCATTGTAAGTCCTGCAAGAGCTACTCTCATCCTGGCACCCGGTGGCTCATTCATCTGCCCAAATACAAAAGCAGCCTTGTCGAGAACTCCTGATTCCTGCATTTCATGCCATAATTCGTTTCCTTCACGGGACCTTTCACCAACGCCTGTAAAAATTGAATAGCCGCCATGCTCTATCGCAACATTTCGTATAAGCTCCATTATCAAAACAGTTTTGCCAACACCAGCCCCGCCAAAAAGCCCTATTTTGCCCCCTTTCGGATAGGGAGTTAGTAAATCTATAACTTTTATACCTGTCTCCAAAATTTCAGTAGCAGGGCTTTGCTCTTCAAAAGGAGGTGCTTTTCTGTGAATCGACATGTATTTTACATCATTGACTTCCCCTAATTCATCAATCGGCTGCCCTAACACGTTAAACATCCTACCTAAGGTTCCTTTTCCCACAGGAACCATTATGGTATTACCTGTATCTATACATTCCATTCCTCTTTGTAAGCCATCAGTTGGAGCCATCGCAATACATCTTACTATATTGTCACCTACGTGCTGTGATACTTCAACAATTAATTCTCTATCCCCCATAGGTATTTTTATAGCATTGTTTATAGGTGGAAGTTCTCCTTCAAATTTTATATCAACAACAGGACCAATGACCTGTGTAATATATCCCTTCTTCAATCTATCATCTCCTTTTATACAGATGCCCCTGCTATTATTTCTGAAAGTTCCTGAGTAATAGAAGATTGCCTCATTTTATTGTATTCCAATGTAAGTCTGTTTATCATCTTGTCAGCATTTGACGTTGCACCATCCATTGCTACCATCCTTGAAAAATGCTCTGAAGCAAAAGCTTGAACGAGTATGCTGTATATTAGACCTTTTAGATACTCAGGAACAAGTACGTTAAAGACTTCTGCAGCAGAAGGTTCGTATACCATGTCACTATCAATTACTACTTCCTTCTTTTCAGGTTTCCCTTCCTTAGCTAATTCCATAAAATTATCAATATCCAAAGGTAAAAGCCTCAAGGCTCTTACCTTTTGCACAAGTCCTTGCATTTCAGTATAGACAATAGATATTTCGTCCACCAGTCCTTTATCATATGCATTTAGTATGAAATCTGTTATTTCCCCTGCTGCAGCTGTTGTTGGATTTTGAGCAGTATATAGAAATTCTATGTCTACATTGTATCCTTTTTTGACAAAGTAGTGTCGCCCCACTTCACCTATTACAACAATTGAGTCTACCTTTTCCCTGTCAATTATTTCTTGGGCTGTTTTTATGACATTGTGATTGTAAGTGCCGCAGAGGCCTTTATCTCCTGTTATGACTATCAGAGATTTTCTCTTATCCTTTTTGTCTTGCTCTTTTTTCTCAAGATACCGAGAAGTAACTTCCCCGGTGTGAAGCAATATATCCCTCATAGTAAGCAAAACCTTATGATAATAAGGTCTTACATTGTCTAACATGACTTTTGCCTTTTGAAACTTTGAAGCTGATATCAAATACATAGCTCTTGTAATCTTTCTGGTCTCTTTGACGCTTTTGATACGTAAGGCTATATCTCTTTTTCCCATCAGCTATCACCCTTTGGGGCGTACTTTTGTTTGTATTCCAAAATTGCAGCTTTTAACTTTTCCTCTGTCTCAGAGGTTAAATCTTTTGTTTCCCTTATTGACTGTTTTATTTCGGGATAATTTATATCTAAAAATTCTAAAAGTCCTTTTACAAAAGGTCTCACTTCTTCTACCTCAATATCAGTTACATATCTATTCATCACAGTATATATGGCAATTACTTGATCTTCGACCGGCATTGGCTGATATTGAGGTTGTTTTGTGATTTCAATTATCCTTTCCCCTTGTCTTAAAACGTCAAGGGTCGCTTGGTCCAAGTCAGAACCAAAACGAGCAAAAACCTGTAATTCTCTATACTGAGAAAGTTCTAGCCTTAAATGGCCTGCCACTTTTTTCATCGCCTTTATTTGTGCAGCACCGCCTACTCGGGATACAGATAATCCCACGTTTATAGCTGGCCGTATCCCTGCATGGAAAAGCTCTGATTCAAGATATATCTGTCCATCCGTAATCGAAATTACATTTGTTGGAATATATGCCGATATATCCCCTGCCAACGTCTCAACAATGGGAAGAGCAGTCAAAGAACCTCCGCCGTATTCATCTGCAAGTCTCGCAGAGCGTTCAAGAAGCCTTGAGTGAAGGTAGAACACATCACCAGGGTATGCTTCCCTTCCCGGTGGCCTTCTCAAAAGCAAGGATATAGTTCTATAAGCTATTGCGTGTTTGGACAAGTCATCATAAACTACTAATACATCTTTACCCTGGTACATAAAATGTTCTCCTATGGCACATCCTGCGTAAGGTGCAATATACTGAAGCGCTGCTGAGTCACTGGCAGTTGAAGCAACAACTGTTGTATATTCCATAGCGCCGTGTTTTTGAAGCATATCTACAATCCCTGCAATAGTTGAGGCTTTTTGTCCTATAGCAACGTATATACAATATACACCTTTGTCCTTTTGATTTATTATAGTATCTATGGCTATTGCAGTTTTGCCTGTCTGTCTATCTCCTATTATTAATTCCCTCTGCCCTCTTCCTATTGGAATCATGGAATCTATGGCCAAAATGCCTGTCTGTAAAGGTGTATCAACAGATTTCCTCTTGATGATCGGTGGAGCTGGATATTCAATAGGGCGTTCTGCCTCATAGTTTATTGGCCCTTTGCCATCAATGGGTTGCCCTAGAGGATTTACTACTCTTCCTAGCATTTCTTTCCCAACAGGCACTTCCATGATTTTTCCTGTTCTTTTTACTGTATCCCCTTCTTTAACTTTTTCAGGGTCTCCAATGACTACAGCACCAACTGTGTCTTCTTCAAGATTTAAGACCATTCCCACGACTCCGCTTTCAAACTCCACCATTTCTCCCAACATAGCATTGTCAAGGCCATAAATTTTGGCAATTCCATCTCCTGACTGAATAACATGACCAATTTCTTGTGTTTCAATGTTGAAATCAAAATTTTTTATTTTTTCTTCTATAACTGAACTTATTTCTTCGGGTTTTATGGCCATATTTTCACCTTCTTAAACTGAGTTTACACTGCTTGTTTAATATTTTTAAGAAGTGCATTAAGCCTTGCTTTTATCGAACCATCAATTACAGTGTTTCCAATGATGAGTTTTAAGCCACCTAATATATTTTTATCGACTAATGGCTCTATGTTTACGCTTTTTGACAGCTTTTTTTCTAATCTTTCTTTAAGCCTTTGCAATACGTCCTTACTCAGTGGATGGGCGGAAATTACTTTTACATCCACTATATTAAAATAATCTTTATACAAACTCGTAAATTGATCTATAATTTCCCCAATCATGTTTTCTCTTTGTTTTGATATTATGACTTTTATAAAATTTACTATTTCTCTATCAAAATCTTTCAAAATTTGTTCTACAAATTTTATCTTTTTGGTTTTATCAATGCTTTTATTATTAAAAATTTGTTTTACCTTGTCAATTTGCAAGATTTCCATTACTTTCATTAACTCGTCGCGATATTCCTTCAATTTATTTTGCTCTTTTGCTACATTAAAAAGGGCATAAGCATACCGCTTAGCAATCACTTGTGCCATGATGCCCCAGCCTCCTCGATTACTTCCTCTATGATGTCTTCATCATTAATTGGAATCTTTTTCTCCAGCACACGAGAAGCGGCATCAATGACCAGTTGAGATAATTCTTCTCTTAAATCGTGCATTGCTTTAACCTTTTCCAAACTCGCTTCTTCCTTAGCTCTCTCTATTATAGCCTTAGCTTCTTTGTTAGCATCATCTATTATTTTGTTTGCTCTTTCTTCCGCAAATTTTTGCGCCCTTTCAATAATGGCTTTTTTCTCATTGTCTGCATTTTGCAATATTTCCTCATATTTTGCTTTTAAATTGTAAGCCTCCTGTTTTTCTCTTTCTGCTTCTTCCAAAGAAGACTTAATCTTGTTTTCTCTATCTTCAAGAAATTGCGTAACAGGTTTAAATAAGAGCCTTTTTAGTATATAGTAGAGAACAAGTATGTTGATTATTGTAAAAATGAAAGTCCAAATGTTAAAAAAGCCCAACTTTTTTCCCTTCTTTCATCAGGAAATCTCTTTTGAGCTTATGGCTTTAATATTATTATGAGGAATGCTACCAGTAAGCCATAAATGGCTGTCGCCTCAGCAAGAGCGCCACCTAATAAAAGAAGCTGCATAATCCTCCCACCTGCTTCGGGTTGCCTTGCCACAGCCTCTACTGCCTTCCCTGTAGCAATACCTATACCAATACCTGCTCCTATACCTGTTAATGCAGCAATACCTGCGCCAATAACTGTCAAATCCATTTAAATCATCTCCTTTTCATTATTAATTTATTATAATTTTTAATTCTTTGTCGTTTATTATTAAGTTTGTCATTCATTCTTCTATGGCCTCTTGAATATACAGCATTGTCAAAAACACAAACACCAGCATTTGTAAAAGACCGTCAAAAAGGTCAAAGTATATGCTAAATACCGCAGGAAGTACTATTGGGACGGCTCTTTCTATAAGTCCCATTATTGTAACAGCTGCAAATATATTGCCAAAGAGTCGGGCTGCCAGTGACAAAGGTCTTGTAAATAAATCTAAAACATTAATAAAAAAATTTATTGGAGACTTAAAAAAGTACTTTGCATACCCTTTAACTCCTCTTGCTCTTATGGAAGCTATAACAACAGTAACAATTGACATAAGGGCAAGAGCAGAAGTCGCACTTATATCTTTAGTAGGAGGTGCTAATCCAAAAATGCTTATAGTGTTGGCCAAAATCAAAAAAGCTGCTACAGTTCCTAAATAAGGAGTATAATCTTTCCAATAGTCCCCTAAAGAATTCTTTACAAATTTATTAAATCCCTCTATTATAAGCTCTACCATATTCTGTGTACCTTCAGGCACTAGTTTCCATCCTTTTGTAACTGCAGAAGTAGCAACAATCAATACAGCCATTATAATCCACTCAACTACTACTGTCATTGTAACAGGTATGCCGCCAAATAGAGGTATTGTAAACACTACTGGTGATTGTATTTGCACTTAATTCGCCTCCTTTTTCTTACCCCCCAACACATATAATTATAAACCCGTAATGTAAAATCTTCAACCCAAAAATTTCTGATACAAAATATTTCGCATATCAAAATATTTTCTGTCAATATTTTAACTATCAACAGAATTTCACCCATAAATTATACCTCTTATAAATTTTTAATACAAATTGTTTATAACATTTAAAATACACTATCTGTAACTAATTTGTCAAAAATTTAAATAATTATTCTTCTCGTCAATTAAATTTCTCGCAAAATCGTTCAAAATCTCATTTTTACACATTCTTTTCAAAAATTGATAACACTTGTGATACTCCAATCTTTTCTAACGCAGAAAATACTACAACCTCTTCTCGATTAATGTTAAAAATTTTACAAACATCTTTCACCGCTTTTTGGGCTTGTGATTTGCTTACTTTATCCGCTTTAGTTAGTACTACAGTAAAAGGTAAATTTTTATATTTAAACCAATTTATCATTAATAAATCGTCTTCAGTTGGAACTCTTCGTATGTCTATTAAAAGTAATCCATGTCGTAAATTGCGAGAGGTGTTGAGAAAAGTTTCTATATTATGCGCCCATTGTTTTTTCATTTCTTTTGAAACTTTTGCATAGCCATATCCAGGCAAATCTACTAAATAAAATTTGTTGTTTATCAAATAAAAGTTTATACCTCGAGTTTTGCCAGGTTTTGAACTTGTTTTTGCAAGATTTTTTCTATTTAGTACTGTATTTATCAATGTAGATTTGCCCACGTTTGACCTCCCAGCAATTACTATTTGGGGAAGATCGTCTTTTGGATACTGCTCCTCATTAAAAGCAGATCTGGTAAATTCCACAGTTTTAATTTTCATAACAGCCCTCCTTAACCAATGCAAAGTCGAGGACCTCATCAATTCTTTCCACAAACTTGAATTCCAATTTTCGCTTTACACTTTGAGGAATCTCATCTAAATCCCTTTTATTTTCCTGAGGAAGTATTACTTTTGTTATCCCTGCTCTATTGGCTGCTAAAACTTTTTCTTTTACTCCCCCAATTGGAAGGATTTTGCCCGTCAAAGTTATTTCTCCTGTCATCGCTACATCTTTTCTCACAGGAACTTTTTTAAGAGCGGAAACCATAGCTGTCACCATAGTTATTCCTGCTGAAGGACCATCTTTTGGAATTGCACCTTCAGGTACATGTATATGTATATCAACATTTTTGTAAAAATCTTTATCTATATTTAGTTTATCGGCATTTGCCCTTATGTAGCTAAGACCAGCTTGGGCAGATTCTTTCATTACATCTCCTAATTGTCCAGTAAGATTGAGTTTTCCGCTTCCTGGCATTATAGAGGCTTCTACAGTTAAAATTTCTCCTCCTACCCTTGTCCATGCAAGTCCAAAAACTATCCCTATTTCGTCTTTTTGGTTCGCTTTGTCAGTACGGTAAATAGGTTTGCCTAAGTAAGACTGTAAATTTCTTTTTCCAACTTTTATTACTTGTGCGTTTTCTTCCACTATCTTCTTTATAGCCTTTCTTACAATTTGTGATAGATTTTTTTCTAAACCTCTTACTCCTGCTTCACGAGTATATTCCGAAATTATTCCGTAAATAGCAGATTCTTGGATTATTATCTTGTTATCTGGCACCCCATGTTCTTTTAAAATTCTAGGTATTAAATAGTCTTTTGCAATGTGAAGTTTTTCTTCTTCAGTATATCCAGAAACATATATAATTTCCATTCTATCTAAAAGAGGTGCAGGTATAGTATCTGTAGTGTTAGCTGTTGTTATAAACAGGACCTTTGAAAGGTCAAAAGGTAAATCAAGATAATGATCTCTAAAAGTGGAGTTTTGTTCTGGATCGAGGACTTCAAGCATTGCAGAGGCAGGGTCACCTCTAAAATCTGAACTCATTTTGTCTATTTCATCCAACAAAAACACCGGATTTTTTGACCCAGCTATTTTTATGGAATTTATAATACCTCCTGGTATAGCTCCTACATAAGTACGCCTGTGTCCCCTTATTTCTGCCTCATCTCTTACCCCACCAAGAGATAATCTAACAAATTTTCTGTTCATTGCTCTGGCAATAGACCTACCTAATGAAGTCTTACCCACACCTGGAGGACCTACAAGGCATAAAATAGGACTTTTAATTTTGTTGTAAAAACTTCTAACTGCTAAAAACTCTATTATCCTCTCTTTTACTTTCTTCAATCCATAATGGTCTTCATCCAATATTTTCTGTGCCCTTTTCAAATCTAAAATATCTTCTGTTTCATAATTCCAAGGCAAATCCAATATCCAATCTAAATATGTTCTCACCACAGAAGCTTCTGCTGAACCAGGCGCCATCTTGGAAAGGCGTTTTAATTCCTCTTTTGCCTTTTTTCTAACCTCTTCGGGTAAATCTTTTTCCTCTATTTTCTTTTCATACTCCTCAACTTCTTGATCAATCTCATCTGTCTCTCCTAATTCAGCTTTTATAGCTTTTAATTGTTCTCTTAAATAATATTCTTTCTGCAATTTATCAATTCGACTTCTAACTTTTGCATTTATTTCTTTTTCAATGCTTAATATTTCTAATTCTTTCATCAAAAATTCTAAAAGAGTTTCTAATCTTTTATTTACATCAAAGCATTCCAAAAGCTGTTGACTTTGATTCGTATTTAGAGATATATGAGCAGCAATCATGTCTGCTAGTCTTCCAGGTTCTTCTATATTTAATACACTATACAAACTCTCTATAGGCAGTCCCGAAGTCATATTTACATATTCTTTAAAAGCTGAAGTAACGCTTCTCATTAAAGCCTCAAGCTCTGGCGTCTTCTCAATTTCTTTTTGCTCTTCCTTTTCTATCACTTCCACTTCAAAAAATTCATCATCTCTTGTTATTTGTTGAATTTCAGCACGACTTATCCCTTCTACCAAAACCCTTATAAGTTCTCCTGGCAGTTTTAACATTTGCTTAACTTTTGTAATAGTTCCAACTTTGTAAACGTCGTCAACAGTCGGGTCTTCCACCTCCACTTCCTTTTGTGTTGTAACAAATATTAGCTGGTTTTTCATAAAAGCTTCTTCTAATGCCCTAATTGACTTTTCTCTTCCTATATCAAAATGTAGTACCATGTACGGAAAAATAGTTAATCCTCTTAAAGGAATCATTGGTAATATATACTTTTTTTCTGTCATATATTCACCCTCTTTTATGCAATATAATCCAACCCCCCTTTCCCTTCACTTTTTTAGTATGCGAAGGAAAAGGGGGATTAATGTAAAAATTTCATTACGAAACAGATTCTGTCTTTTTTATTTTCTTTTTAGCTTTTTGAGCATCTGAGTAAACCAATGTCGGTGGAGCTTTCTTTAATACCGTCTCTTCAGTAATAATGCATTTTTCTATATTCTCACTAGAAGGTATCTCATACATTACGTCCAGCATTATCTCTTCTAAAATAGCTCTTAAGCCTCTTGCGCCTGTTTTCCTTTCTAATGCCTTATCTGCTATAAGATTTAAAGCTTTTTTGTCAAACTCCAGTTTTACGCCATCTAATTCAAACAACTTTTCATATTGCTTTACTAAAGCATTTTTAGGCTCTGTCAATATTCTCACTAAGTCTTCCTTATCCAAAGGATCCAACGTAACTACTATAGGAACCCTTCCTATAAATTCGGGTATCATACCAAATTTTAGAAGGTCCTCAGGCATTATATGGCTTAAAATTTCACCAATATTCTTCTCTTTTCTGCTTTGCACATCAGAGCCAAATCCCAGAGTCTTTTTCCCAATTCTCGACTCTATTATTTTTTCTAGGCCTTCAAAAGCACCACCACATATAAACAATATATTAGTGGTATCAATTTGTATAAACTCTTGGTGAGGATGTTTTCTCCCACCTTGTGGCGGCACATTTGCAATGGTTCCTTCTAAAATTTTTAATAAGGCCTGCTGTACGCCTTCTCCTGAGACATCACGAGTAATAGAAGGATTTTCTGACTTTCTTGCTATTTTATCTATTTCGTCAATGTAAATTATACCTTTTTCCGCTTTTTCTATGTCATAATCTGCTGCTTGTATAAGCTTTAAGAGTATATTCTCTACATCTTCACCTACATACCCAGCTTCAGTTAGAGAAGTTGCATCAGCTATCGCAAAAGGAACGTTTAAAAGTTTCGCCAGTGTCTGAGCCAATAAGGTCTTGCCAGAACCTGTTGGACCTAAAAGCAAAATATTGCTCTTTTGAAGTTCTACATCATCTGGTTTTAGCCTGCTATTAATTCTCTTGTAGTGGTTGTAAACAGCAACAGCTAATGCCTTTTTAGCTTTTTCCTGCCCAATTACATATTGGTCAAGAAATTCTTTTATTTCTTTTGGCTTGGGAAGTTCTCCCATTCCCATATCCATGTCTTCTTCAAATTCTTCATTTATGATTTCTTGGCAAAGTTCGATACACTCATCGCAAATATACACACCAGGTCCTGCAACTAGCCTTTTTACCTGGTCCTGTGTTTTCCCGCAAAAGGAACATTTTAGTTGTTTTTGGTTATCATATTTGGCCATAATTTCACCTCTTTAGGGGCATCATCTTTTATTCCTGATAAGAACCTCGTCTATAATGCCATAAGCTTTTGCATCCTCCGCATCCATGAAGAAGTCCCTTTCAGTATCCGCCTTTATCTTTTCAATAGGCTGCCCCGTATTTTCTGCAAGTATTCTATCTAACTTATCTCTTAACTTTAATATCCTTTCCGCGTGAATCTTAATGTCAGTGGCTTGACCATGCATTCCTCCTAAAGGCTGATGTATCATTATTTCGCTATTAGGAAGTGCAAATCTTTTTCCTTTCGCACCTGCTGCTAATAAAAATGCAGCCATGGATGCCGCCATTCCGACACATAAAGTTACTACATCCGGCTTTATATACTGCATAGTATCATAAATGGCAAAACCTGCAGTTATTGAACCTCCTGGGCTATTTATATAAAGCCAGATGTCTTTGTCAGGGTCTTCAGCTTCCAAGAACAAAAGCTGTGCAATAACCAAACTTGCTGTAGTATCATTTATTTCTTCTCCTAAAAAGACAATCCTGTCCTTTAGCAAACGTGAAAATATATCGTAGGAACGTTCGCCTCTATTAGTCTGCTCTACAACAATCGGTACAAGGCTCATAATCATCACTCCTCTTTACTTATTATTTTACACTGACTAAAAATAAAGTCAATCGTCTTATAATAAGCTATATCTTCTTTTATGCTGTTTATCTGGCTTTCAGTAAGACTTTTCTTGAATTCTTCCAAATTTATTCTGTAATTCGCTGCCATCTCTTTTAATTTATTTTCTAATTCCTCCTCTGTAGCTTCAATATTTTCAATTTTAGCTATTTTGTCTATGACAAGCTGAGTTTTTACTCTGTTTAGAGCTCCCTCCCACATTTCTTTTCTTAGATCTTCTAATGTCTTCCCTGTAATTGATAAATACCTGTCTAAATCTAATCCCTGATATCTCAAATTGTAATCTAACTCCCTCAAAGAAGCGTCTATCTGTCTTTCCACCATAACATCTGGTATATCAACTTTTGCGTTTTCTACAACTTTCATTACTGCTTTCTCTTTCATTTCATTTTCTGCTTGTTGCCTATTTCTTTCTTCTAATTTTTTCCTTATATCAGCTTTTAATTCATCTATTGTTTCAAATTCGCTTACATCTTTTGCAAATTCATCGTCTAACTCAGGTAATTCTTTTTTATTTAACGCCTTGAGGGTAACTTTAAAAGCGGCAGATTTGCCTCTTAATTCTTCCACTCTATAATCTTCAGGGAAAGTAACATTTACATTAAAATTCTCATTTACATTGTGTCCTATTATTTGGTCTTCAAACCCTGGAATAAAAGTATTACTACCTAATTCTAATTGGTAATTTTCGGCTTTACCGCCTTCAAAAGGCTTGTCATCAATAAATCCTTCAAAGTCTATTACAGCAATATCTCCTCTCTCAGCCGCTCTTCCTTCTACAGGCACAATCCTCGCATTTTGCTGTCTTAATTTTTCTAATTCGTATTCTACATCCCCGTCGTACACATCATACTCTATTTTTTCAATTTCTATGCCTTTATATTCGCCTAACTCTACTTCAGGCATTACAGGCACTGTTGCCTCTAAAATTAAATCTTTCCCTTTACCAATTTGTAAAATATGGATATGTGGGTAATCAACAGGTTGCAAATTAAACGTTTTAAGAGCCTCATTATACGCCTCATCAAAAACATATTCTACAGCATCTTCATAAAGGACTCCTTCGCCATAATATCTTTCTACGATTACTCTCGGAGCCTTTCCTCTTCTAAAACCAGGTACATTAAATTTAGATGCGTTTTTCTTAAAAGCAAAATTTAATCCCTCTTCAAATTTTTCACTTGGAATTGTAAGTTCAATCGTGGCAACACTTTTCTCTAATTTTTTAAGACTCACACCCATTAAATAAATCCTCCTATTCTCTTTCTTTGGTATAAGGTCTTCTAAACTTATAATATTATAACATAAAAAAACGGTGAATCAAACACAAGTTATTGTAAATTTTATACAAAAAAAAATAATGCTTACTGCATTATTTCTTTCAAAAATATATTATTCCTCGAAATTTTTACTGGTGCGGGCAAAGGGACTTGAACCCCCACGGGAAACCCCACCAGATCCTAAGTCTGGCGCGTCTGCCAATTCCGCCATGCCCGCATATTAAAATTGGTGTGCCATTAGGGACTCTAACCATCATCAGCTGATTAAAAGTCCACGCAAGGCCATTTTATCAAAGTTTTTTTAATATGTCAAGAGCGCTTCTAATATACTACAAACAAGCAAAGTTCTTAATGGCTACCTAAATAACTTTATTTTTCTTTTGCTTCTTCCCTTTCTTGAACTGAATTCGATATTTCCTTCATCACGCTTTCTTTTGCAAAATTAATTAGCTCTCCTTCATTTTTCCCGTTATCGGGATATATACTTATGCCAAAATACCATTTCCCCGGCAATTTATCTTTAAGTTTTTTTATTACGACCGCTGTGCCATTAGCTCCTGTAATAGGAAGAATTAAAGCCAAAGTATTTTATCAACCTCAAATACTGTATCTATGTCACGAAGTTTGTTCTTTACCTGGTCTGCTATTTTTGAGATCCCAATTTTGGCTTTTTCCTCGCATTGCGCCAGAACTAAAGAGAGATTTACATTGCTTCTTTTGGCGCGGTTTATTTCTTTTCTTAGCAGCTCTTTAAGCTCCGGATAGTGATCTCCTTCTTCAACATATCCTATTAGTTTTACTACACGTTTTAAAAGCTCAGCTGCTTTGAAGGGCTTAATGAGATATTCTACTGCACCAACTTCTATTGCCCGTCTAATCGAAGGTGCTGTAGCATCTCCACTTAATATCATCACTGGAATATTTTTGTATTCCGCTTGCGATTTTAGTTTCCGTATAAATTCAAAACCGTTTTGATTCGGCAGATTTATGTCTACAATTACTAAATCAAACAATTCTTTTTTATTTTTTACTTTCAATATTGCTTCTTCAGCAGTGGCTGCTGTTTCAACATCATATCCTTCTACCCCTAATATATCTTTAACAATAAGCCGTATTAATCTAGAGTCATCTACTATTAGAATGCTCTTACTGTTTTTTCTCTCTACCATAGCTCTTTTATTGAGGCTGGCTTACAAGCCTCACTCTCTATCCCCCTTTCTGTAAAGTGTTTCAGATTAGTGTTACTCGCTTTTTACACAGTTTCTTCCCGCTCTTTTTGCTTCATAAAGCATATTATCTGCTCGTAAAAGAACTGTATCAATGGTATCAGTATCCCTATATTCAGTTACACCAAAGCTTGCTGTCACATCCCCTATTTGTTCCAGTTCTATGCTGCTTATCTGTTTTCTAAGCTCTTCAGCCAGATCAACTGCATTATTCAAAGAAGTTTCGGGCAGGAGGATTATAAATTCTTCTCCTCCCCAGCGTGCGAAATAATCTGTTTTCCGTGCCCTTCTTTTTACTGTGTTAGCAACATTTTTAAGAACCGTATCTCCCACCGCATGACCAAAGCGGTCATTTATCCTCTTGAAATGATCTAAATCAAACATAATAATCGAAAAAGGCTTTCTATTTCGTTTTACTCGTTCTATTTCCTGCTCCAGCATTTGCATGAAAAAACGCCGGTTATAAATATTTGTAAGGGGATCGGTAATAGATTGGCGGTAAAGTAATTCTTCAAATCTCTTGCGCTCACTTATATCACGAATAATCCCTATTGCATGCCATGCATCTTTAATTCTGACGGCAGAAAGTGAAAGCTCTACATCAATTTCATAGCCGTTTTTGTGTCTTGCTTTCATTTCAATCATTCTACCCACAGCATTTCCTTTACCACTTAAGCGGAATCTTTTAAATGCTTCTCTATATACTTCGTACAGTCGTTCCTCTTGTATTACAAATGCATGTAGCTCCTTCCCAATTATTTCTTCTTTCGAATATCCAAGTATACGCTCCGCTGCAGGGTTCCAAAAAGTTACGTTTCCATTGTCATCAATCATGATAATGGCATCTCCTGCAGATTCCATTATATCATTTAAAATCTCATTCCTTTCCTTCAATTCTTTTTCCATTTTTCTACGCTCTGTTATATCAATCACAAGTTCTGTATATACTTTTTCTACTCCAAGTTCTACAAGTTCCAAGTGAACTTCTACAGGATAGAGAGAACCCTCTTTCCTGCGGTGTACTGTGTTAAAGATAATTTGCTGTTGCTCACCTTTAGCAAGAGGCTCAAGAAGTTCTTTAAAGCTTTGTACGGTAAACTCTGGCTTTAAGTCAACAGGAGTCATTTCTTTAAGCTCTTCTTCAGTATATCCCAAATTTTCCCTTGCTCCCCGGTTCACCGCAATGAACTTCAGCGTCTCCGGATGAAATATGTAAATTTCATTGAGCGAGTCTTCAAAAAGATTTTTATAAAATTCAAGCTCTCTCTTTGCTTTCCATTGTTCGGTGATGTCAAATATAATCAGATGCATCAATGTTTTTCCTTGATAATCTACAGGGGATGAATATACTTCTACTAATCTCTCTTCTCCGTTAGCTAACCGCTGGAAGCAAATGCAGGGATTACAGCCCTTCTTTAAAACTTCCGACCATTTCCGACCATCATCTATGGTAGAAACGCCCCCAAAAGCTTCTATGTCCATCTACAGCATGGTATCTTTAGAATAACCGTAGAAATGACAGGCAGCTTTGTTGGCATAAATGATGCGTCCTGATTCTGGTTCAATAAGTAGCATCACTACATTATGGCTTTCAAACATGCTGTGGAACAACTCTTCTCTCTTTTTCATCTGTATTTTGGCCTCATAGAGCTTAAAAGCCATTTCTATTTGAGATATGAGTACATACTCATCTACACCTTTAAGAACATACCCGTAAGCTGAAACTGCCTTTATTTTTTCCATTATTTCTTTACTGGCATTGGCAGTAAGAAATAGAATTGGGATATCTTTATGCTGCTGAATTATTCTTGCTGCATCTATCCCATCGATTGTTCCTTTAAGTTCTATGTCCATGAGAATTAAATCCGGGTTTTCTAAATCATTTGTTGCTTTTTCAACAGCCTCTTCGCCGGATGTAACTATTTCCGCCTTATATCCGTATTTGTCTAGAATATCTGCTGTTATTTGTGCGTTAAGTTTACTGTCTTCTACAACCAGAATCTTTTTTGGAAGAGCAACATTCATCAGTTAATACCTCCAATTAACACAATTTCGTAGTTACCTTAGTATCTAGTATAAAAATGTTTTTCTATATTTTCCGAAAATTACTCAAGACTTCTATTTTCCGAAATATTATTATACTCTTTTTTCTTAAAAACACAATAAAAATTTTACTTGTCATAATATTACCAATCACACCGGCTATTTTACCATCTATACTTTCGTCGTACTCATCCATATACTCTGGAGTATATTTTAATCGCGTCAATGCCACTTTTACTTCATTTTGACTACTTTTCAATTTTTGCACCATATTGTATTCCACTTTATATCGGAAAATGTAACTAAAAAGTTATTTGTCTCACCTAAAATACTCCTAATCATTTTTTCTTTTTGCATATTGACAAAACAAAGAAAAGCAAGTATAATTAATGCAGGAAGTAAATAGAAAAGGAGGCAAAGGCGCCTTTAGAAAAAAGGTGCCTTTGCCTTTTTAATTATCAGCCATCAAATTTAAATTTCCATCAAACTTTATACCAAATGTTATCCCCTAAAAAACCTTTTTAAAATATGCAGATCATTTTTATTATACCACAAATTAATTCAAATTTGAAAAAAGGATCACAAGGAGGTGAAAATGGTTACTAATAGGATGCACCTAGTGTATACTGAATATTTTAAGAAAAATAAAGAAAAATGAGAAAATCATAGATATGTTTTTAAAATGATTATAATAGTCAGCAGAATCTGCAGTGTATTTGCACCCTTTTAAAAAGGAGAGGGGTGTAGCAGGACAGGTTATGTGCTTATAGCAAAAATGGAAGATTATTTTTAAAAAACAGAAAATTTTAAAGGAGGATGGTAAGCCGTGCGTAAAGGCATTGTGAGGAGAGTAGCGGCAGGTTTATTATCGTTTTTACTTTTATTTGCTTCGGCGTGTGGAAGTAAGTCTGAGAATAACGATGTTATAAAAATTGGAGCAAACTTAGAGCTGTCGGGAAATGTTGCCACATTGGGTCAATCAGGCTTAAATGGAATTATGTTAGCAGTAGATGAAATTAATAACGCTGGTGGAGTTCTTGGAAAAAAGATTGAAATAGTCAAGTATGACAATAAGTCCGATAATACAGAAGCCGCTTCGGTTGCGACTCGGTTAATTACCCAAGATAAAGTAGTTGCTATTATTGGTTCGATGACTTCTGGCAATACCCTCTCTTATGTTAACATTGCCGAAACTAATAAAGTTCCTGTGATCTCGCCTTCGGCAACTAACCCTGATGTTACAGTAGATCCTAAAACAGGCAAAGTAAGGGAGTATATTTTCCGGACTTGCTTTATAGACCCTTTTCAGGGAACGGCAATGGCGAAGTTCGTTTTAAATGAATTAAAGCTTAAAAAAGTTGCTGTTTTAAAAGATAATACAGCTCCTTACTCGGTGGGTTTGGCTAAGTTTTTTGTAGAAGCTTTCAAAGCTGGCGGTGGCGAAATCTTAGCTGATGAAAACTACACTACTCAAGATCAGGATTTTCGCGCGGTATTAACCAAGATTAAAAATTTAAAGCCTGAATTTATTTATGTACCTGGTTATTACGAGCAAGTGGGGCAAATTGTAAAGCAAGCACGGGAGCTTGGTATTAATGTTCCTATGGGCGGTGGTGATGGCTGGGATTCGCCAAAGCTTGTTGAAATTGCAGGTGCTGCTGCGCTTAATAACACCTTTATTACCAATCACTATTCGTCTTTAATGCCTGATCCAAAAGTTCAGGACTTTGTTAAAAAGTATAAGGAAAAATACGGCAGCGAGCCGGATGCAATGGCTGCAGTAGGTTATGATACGGTACTTGCTTTAGTTGATGCCATTAAACGGGCTGGTGAAGCTACACCCGAAAAAATCAAAGAAGCTTTAATGACCACCAAGGATGTAGAAGGAGTTACTGCCAAAATCTCCATAGATGAAAATCACAATGCTGTTAAAGGCTTGGTGATTTTGGAATACAAAGACGGTAAGCAAATCTATAAGGCTTACGTAAATCCTTAAAAGATTAAAGGGGGGAGAATATTCCTCCCCTTAAGAAAATGAATTTAATTAAGGTAGGGGTAGATAAGATGAATGAATTTATCCAGCAGTTAATAAATGGAATATCAGTAGGAAGTATTTACGCTTTAATTGCTTTAGGATACACTATGGTTTATGGTATTATAAAACTCATCAATTTTGCCCACGGTGATGTTTACATGCTTGGTGCCTTCGCAGGACTATATGCGACGTTGGTTTTAAAAATGTCATTTGTTCCAGCGTTAATTTTTTCCATGATTGTGTGTGCTATTTTAGGCATTATTATCGAAAGATTGGCATATCGTCCTTTAAGAAACTCGCCTAAAATTGTAATTTTAATTACTGCAATAGGTGTTTCCCTTTTTTTAGAATATACCACGATGTTTTTCCTGGGACCACAGCCTCGAGCATTTCCGGAAGTTTTTAAGCATGCTTCGTATACATTGCTTGGCGGAAAGGTTACCATATCAAATCAGGAAATTTTAATTATTGCGGTCACGGTTATCTTAATGATTTTACTACAGTATATAGTTCATAATACGAAAATTGGAAAAGCAATGCGGGCAGTTTCTTATGATATGCAAGCTGCTCGTTTAATGGGAATAAATGTGGATACGACAATATCCATCACCTTTGCTCTTGGTTCAGCTTTAGCTGCGGCAGCAGGGGTACTGGTAGGGATATATTACAATAAAGTATTTCCCTTAATGGGAATTATGTTTGGTTTAAAAGCCTTTGTTTCAGCGGTTTTAGGAGGAATAGGAATTATACCTGGAGCAATGGCCGGAGGCTTTATTTTAGGGATTACTGAGTCCTTAGTAAGTGGGTACGGCAGTTCTTTATATCGGGATCCTGTGGCTTTTGTGATTTTGATTATTATCCTATTAGTTAAACCTTCTGGCTTATTTGGGAAAAACGTTCGGGAGAAAGTGTAGGTGATACAGAATGCTGAAAAATTGGTTTACAAAGGAAAATCTTGCAGTAACGTTGTTGCTAGTAGTGCTTATGGTAGGAGTTCAGGTTTTGTATTCAGCAGAAATCATTAGTCCTTTTGTGATGTTAAACTTAATTATTATCGCAATCAATATTATTCTTGCCGTAAGTTTAAATCTAGTGGTTGGTTTTACAGGACAATTTTCTATTGGCCATGCGGGATTTATGGCATTAGGTGCTTATGCCTCGGCTATTATGTCTTTAAATTTTAATGCTCCTTTTATTGTATCCTTGTTAGTTGGAGCAATAGTGGCTGGTATTGGCGGTATTATAATTGGCATACCTACCTTGCGGTTAAGAGGTGATTACTTGGCTATTGCTACTTTAGGACTGGCTGAAATAATCCGGGGGGTAATAACAAATATTGATTATTTAGGCGGAGCTTACGGTTTAATGGGGATACCACAGAGGACTAATTGGCTGTGGGCTTTTGGGTGCATGCTGGTTACAGTTTTAGTTATCAAAAACTTTATTCAATCCAGCCATGGTAGGGCGTGTATTTCAGTCCGAGAAAATGAAATTGCGTCGGAAGCCATGGGAATAAATACTACAAAATATAAAGTTATAGCTTTCACTATGGGTTCATTTTTTGCTGGAATTGGCGGAGCACTCCTTGCTCATTATATTACCTTTATTGAACCAAATGCTTTTAACTTTTTAAAATCCTTTGATATACTTGTGATGGTAGTTTTAGGAGGTCAGGGGAGCCTCACCGGTTCAGTAGTAGCGGCAATTGTATTGACGTTAATTTCTACATTTTTACAGAGTTTAGCAGAACTGCGGCTTATAATTTATGCCATAATCTTAATCTTGGTAATGTTATTTAGACCCCAGGGACTTCTTGGAACCCATGAGTTATCCTTTAAGCTTTTGCAGAGAAAGAGAGGTGTTAGTCATGGCAGCCATTCTGCAGACGCATAGCCTGGGGATTAGTTTTGGAGGATTAAAAGCAGTTCAGGATTTAAATCTTACCTTAAATGAAGGAGATTTAGTTGGGTTAATCGGACCAAACGGTGCAGGTAAAACGACGGTTTTTAACCTTTTAACCGGGATTTACCTTCCAACCACAGGTGACATAATCTTTAAAGGCGAAAGCATAGTAGGGTTAAAGCCTTACCAAATTGCTGCTAAAGGCATAACCCGTACTTTCCAAAACATTCGTTTGTTTGGCGAACTTTCGGTCTTGGAGAATGTTTTAATTGCCAGGCACTTGCATGTTCCATATAATATGATGCATGCTATATTCCGTGTTGGGAAGTTTTACCAAGGAGAAAAGGAAATGCGGGATGAAGCTTACGAGCTATTAAAAATCATGAACTTAGCTCATAAGGCAGAAGAAAAGGCCAAAAACTTACCTTACGGAGAACAGCGTCGATTAGAAATTGCCCGGGCGTTGGCTACTCACCCTTCATTATTACTTTTAGACGAACCAGCAGCAGGCATGAATCCTCGAGAAACGACGGAGTTAATGGAATTAATTGGCTTTATCCGGAGTAAGTTTAACGTGACTATTTTGCTCATTGAGCACGATATGCATTTAGTAATGAACATTTGCGAGCAGATTTACGTTTTGGACTATGGAGTTAATATTGCTCACGGGACGCCTGAAGAAATTAAAAACAACCCTCGGGTTATTGAAGCATATTTAGGAGAGGGGGCGTAACTATGAGCGAGAAGGAAGTATTAAGAATTGAAGAGTTAAATGTGTTTTACGGGGCCATTCATGCTTTAAAAGGAATATCGCTTACCGTAAACGAAGGAGAAATAGTAACCTTAATCGGGGCAAATGGTGCGGGGAAAAGCACTACTTTAAATACAATTTGCGGATTGGTCAAGCCTAAATCAGGAAAAATAATTTTTGAAGGTAAGGATATTACTGGTAAAACTGCTCATGACATCGTAAAAATGGGCATAAGCCAGGTGCCTGAGGGCCGACGGGTTTTTGCTAACATGTCAGTATTGGAAAACTTGGAATTAGGTGCTTATCTTTTAAAAGATAAAGCAGAATTTAAACGCAGGCTTAGCAGGGTTTTTGAACGGTTTCCGCGGCTTGCAGAAAGAAAGGGACAACTGGCCGGCTCTTTATCTGGCGGAGAACAACAAATGTTAGCGATGGGACGAGCATTAATGTCAGCACCTAGGCTTATGCTTTTAGATGAACCTTCAATGGGCTTAGCTCCTCTGTTGGTTAAAGAGATTTTTGCGATCATTAAAGAACTAAACGAGCAAGGAACTACTATTCTTTTAGTGGAACAAAATGCACATATGGCTCTTTCTATTGCTCATAAAGGCTATGTATTAGAAACAGGAAAAATTGTCTTATCTGGCCCCGCCCGGCAGCTGGCGGAAAACCCGCAGGTAAAAGAAGCTTATCTTGGGGGTTAAAGGGGGGTCAGAGAAGGCATATACTATCACTAATGGTACCCATTCTTGCAATGAAACAAAGGCGTTTCATTTGTATGAATATGCCTTTGTTTCATTTTTTAATATTTTATGCTTTTATAATTAATCATTATTTTATCTACGTAAGAAAATGGCATTTTAGTTCTTATAAGGCCATCTGGTTGTAGCAAGACTAGAGGATGGAAGACTACATCACTGGAAAATTCGATTAAAGGAGGTGAAAGGGTGAATCGCACTCATTTTGAAAAAGAATTAGAGGGACTTCATTATGACATATTAAAAATGGGTAGCCTTGTAGAAGAAATGATAGCGAATGCCATTACTTCTTTAGTAAACCATGATACAGAATTGGCTCAAAAGGTCATAGATGATGACGACAGAATAGACAAAATGGAAGTAGAAATTGACAATAAATGTGCAAAGATTATTGTAACCCAGCAGCCAATCGCAAGGGATTTGAGAATAGTTTTGACAGGGCTCAAAATTGTTACAGACTTAGAAAGAATGGCAGACTATGCAGTAGATATAGCAAAAACTACTTTGAGGATTGCTCATCAAAAATATATAAAGCCATTGATAGATATTCCTAGAATGGCTGAAATCGTAAGAGAAATGGTAAAAATGTCATTGGATTCTTACGTTCGCCAGGATTTAGACCTTGCAAGGACGATTGGTGAAAAAGATGATATAGTAGATGCCCTTTACAAACAAGTATTTATGGAACCATTAACTTATATGATGGAAGACCCAAGAAACATCGACCAGGCGAGTCAGCTTTTGTTTGTAGCTCGTTATCTTGAGAGAATTGCTGATCATGCTACTAATGTATGTGAATGGGTAATTTATTTAGATACGGGAGAGCATATAGATTTAAATTAAAAATATTAGGCTGTTGAACAATTTGTATTTCTTCAACGACTTTAAAAAAATCTTTATTTTCTTTATAATCTACACCTTCAAAACTTCAAACTTAGCATGTTTTTTTATTATATCTGGGTTGATGATGTAAAGATTATTTATAAACTTAGCTCTAAAAGTACCAGGCAGGTTACTTTCCTTCTCTGCTAGTTCACCTGCTATATTAACAGCTAAAAGTGCTGTAAGGGCAGCTATAATTTTATCATCGCTTACTGCAGATGTTGCTGACATTATAGCTCCAAGAGTACAACCTGCACCAGTTATTTTGGTAAACAATGGTGTACCATTTTTTACTATTACTACTTTTTTGCCATCACTTATATAATCTTCTTTGCCAGTTGAAACTACTACTGTATTTGTTTTTTGTGCAAGTTTTATACATGCCTCCATAACACCATTATCATCAAGTGAATCTACACCCTTAACATTTGCATTTTCGCCTGAAAGTGCTTTTATTTCTCCACCGTTCCCCTTAATAATGCTGATACTTCCAAGTTTTAATAGCATTTTTACAAAATCAATTCTACTCTTTATCGCTGCACATCCTACCGGGTCAAGGATAACAGGTATTTTATGTACTGATGCAGAGGAAACCGAATTTATTATAGCCTGCTTTATTTCATTATTTATTGAGCCTATATTTACATACAGAGCATTTGAAATCGCAGTAAAATCATATGCCTCTTCTGGCGACATTACCATTGCAGGTGATGCTCCAAAACTCAAAAGTGCGTTTGCATTATCATTCATCACAACATAATTTGTGATGACATGTATAAGTGGCATTTTTCTTTTTACGTCGTTCAAGACTTTTACAACTTCATCAATCATAAATCTTCTCCTTTCTTTTAAACAAGTTTGTGTTACAGTATAATATTTATATTTTCGAAATTTTGTATAATCAATTCCATAAGCTAAATTTACTAACAATCCATTTAGTCAGTGGGGCAGTATATATTCAATTGGAATAATTCAATTTTTTGTATTTTGCTAAAATCAATACTACTACATATCCTATAATCGAGCCTATTGTACTGGAAAGCGAAAATGGAATGACAAACATAAAAGCCGCGCCTGAATTTCCCAGTATATACCTAGCAATAGGATAAGAAAGCAATGCCCCTATAATGCCTGTCCCTATAACTTCTCCTATAGAGGCAAAATAAAACTTACGTGTAAATCTATAAAGATATCCAGCAATGAATGCACCAACCATTCCTCCTGGAAATGCCAAAAGCGATCCAACACCAAGGATGTTCCTCAATAGTCCTATAATAAAAGCAACTTCTAACGCTCCCCAAGGTCCCAAAAAAACTGCTGAAATAACATTAATAGCATGTTGAACAGGTGTAACTTTGGCAACACCTACACTAAACCATACATATTGAGAGGTAAAAGTACCTATAGCAATAATAAGTGCCATAAAAACCATACGATGTATTTTATTCATACTCCACCTTCTTATCTTTTTCTATTATCTCCGGCATGAGATTATATATCTCATCAAAAAATGTCACTTTAAAACTGCCGGGCCCTTTGACATTGCTGCTTTGAGCGGCTCTTTCACCTGCTACTCCAAAAGCTATAAAAGCTTCTACTGTAGCTTCAAAATAATCTTCACATACTCCGCAAAAACTCGCTACTACAGAGGTAAGCATACAACCTGTGCCAGTAACAGTGCCCATCGTAGGATGTCCATTTTTCACATACGCAATTCTTTTCCCATCAGTAATTATGTCAGTACCACCTGACACTGCTACTACAACGTTGTACGCGTTTGCTAAATCTTTTGCAGCTTCAGAAATATCATCTGCTCCGCTTTGAGACTCTACACCACGTATCTTCCCACCTTTGCCTGCAAGTATTGAAATCTCAGCACTGTTTCCCTTTATCACAGAAATTTTTACCTCTTCTAATATCTTTCTTGAACTTTCTGTCCTAAGCTTCGTAGCTCCCGCTCCAACAGGGTCTAATATAACTGGTACTTTAAATCTATTTGCGGCCTTTCCTGCCTTTATCATCGCTTCTACTTGTTCATTTGTAAGAGTGCCTATATTTAAAACTAAAGCATCTGCTGCACTTACCATTTCTTCTACTTCTTCCAAGGCATGGGCCATGACTGGCAGTGCCCCAATAGCCAATGTTATATTAGCACAATCGTTGACAGTAACTACATTAGTGATATGGTGAACTAAAGGTTTTCTCTCCCTTAAAATTTTCAACAATTCTTTTTTCATTTCAAATCCTCCTATCATTTATCGCTTTTGCTATAACCTCCAAAAGTTTTCTAGTATTGTTTTCTATATCCCCATAAAATACAGCTGAAACTGAGGATATCCCATCTACTCCTGATTTTAACATGACTTCATAAGCATTATCCTTCGTTATACCACCTATTGCAACGACTGGAATACTAACAGCCTCTTTTATCTTTTTTAACCCTTCTATTCCAATAGCTTCTGCTTCCGGCTTTGTTGGAGTCTTAAACACCGCGCCTACTCCTAAATAATCCGCTCCATCCTTTTGCGCCTTTAAAGCTTCTTCCACTGTGCTTGCTGATACCCCCACTATTTTATGAGGACCTATCATTCTCCTTACAACATCTGCCGGCAAATCTTCCTGTCCAACGTGAACTCCATCTGCATTTACTGCCAAGGCTATATCCACTCTGTCGTTTATAATGAGGGGGATTCTATTTCTTTTTGTCACTTCTTTAACTTTGAGTGCAATTTCATAAAATTCCCTACTTGATATATCTTTTTCTCTCAGTTGAATTACTGTTGCACCGCCTTTTATCGCTAGTTCCACTGCTTCAGCTATATCCATATCCTTTATGTAAGACCTATCTGTTATAGCATAAAGGGTTAAGTCCATATCTCACACCATCCTTATTTCTATATTCCAAAAATGATTAGTAGGACCTACTCCCTGCCCTATAGCTAACGAATGTTTTATGGCCCCTGTAATGTATGTCTTCGCTCTTTTTATTGACTCAACTAAATCATAGCCTAAAGCGATATTGGCAGCTATAGCTGAGGAAAATGTACAGCCTGTACCATGAGTGTTTTTAGTATCGATTCTTTCTGAGGTAATTTCATAAAACTCTTTTCCATCGTAAAATACATCTAAAGCATCTCCTGTAAGATGTCCACCTTTTACTACCACTGTTTTTGCACCAAAATCTAGAATTTTTTTGGCCGCTTCCTTCATATCCAATACATTTTTAATTTCTTTTCCAACTAATTCTCCCGCTTCCATAAGATTTGGAGTAACTACAAGGCTTAAAGGAATCAATTCCTTTTTCAAAGCCTCTACTGCTTCCGGCTTCAATAAATAGCTTCCACTTTTTGAAATCATAACAGGGTCCAGCACAACATTTTTTACATTGTAATCTTTTAGCCCTTTTGCAACCATTTTAATTATGTCTTCATTAGACACCATACCTATCTTCACTGCATTCGGATATAAATCCTCAAAAATTGCCTTCATCTGCAAATACACCATATCAGGGCTTATATCCTCAATCCCCAAAACTCCCATGGTGTTTTGCGCTGTTATTGAAGTAATGACACTCATGCCGTATACTCCATGGGCTGAAAAAGTCTTTAAATCTGCCTGTATACCTGCTCCTCCCCCAGAGTCAGAACCGGCAATAGTGAGAGCTAATTTCATAAACACACCTCCAAATAATAAAATAAGCCCACCTGTGTGGTGAGCATTTTTCAAATGTTTTAAAAATCATGCTTCCCTACGCAGGCATTACCCTGACAGGTTCAAAGGGTCGGGAACGAATCCCCTCTCAGCCCTTTTCGGGCTCCCCTAGCATTTGTTATATTTAGTTTTTCTTAAATTGTCTAAATTATTTATACCATAAAATGCAAAAGATTGCAATAATTTTTTCGCACTCCATCTGTGACATTTCTACGTTATTTGTATCATCAGCAATATGCCACTACCAGCACTTTTATTCTATTAAAAACTGTTAACTAAGACTGGGCGACATCGGTTTTATGTGGAAAATCTAATAATTAAGTTCGAACAATCTCTTATTGATATTATAGGTTGATAATATTTTATCATTTGTATATACATACTTTACCATAATTAGAATTATATATTCAACTTTTATATTTGTTTATTTTAAACGGTAACTAGTTGTTTTTTTCTAAATAATCTTCTATTTTTTTATAAATTATTTAAATTTTTATTCTAAATTAGTAGGAGCTAAAAAACTTTTTATTTACATTTATAAGATATATTGAGTTTTTCGTACTTTTATTTAAGCACTTCTTTAGTAAATTTATGTCAATATAGTAGACACAAAAACTCGAAATTTTTATGCTGATTTTTTAATCAAATTCTCAAATTGGTACGGAGTCATATATCCTATACTACTATGTAGTCTTTTCCTATCATACCAGAATTCAGTATACTCGAATATAGCAAACCTGGCAGTATCAAAATCATAGTAAGTAGCTAAATTTACTTCTTCCTTTTTAAAGAAACATGAAAGGATTCTATACATCCATTATCATAAGGACATCCTTTACTACTACGTGAATGTTAATAATCGGCGTATACTAATAATATTAAAAGTCAGGGGGTTAAAATTATCAAGGTTCCCTGACTTTTAACATATTTTTGTCTCACGTTTGCTAGTCTACAATTACAGTAGCTGTAGCAGTCAAAACATAAAACCACATTCAGGCAATTACAAAGCTATAGAGCTGGATTAGTAGAATTTATAGAATAAATATTCTGAAAAGTAGGTGCAGACTTGCTAGCCGAAAAAATACAGCAAAGAACTTCTGGAATGAGCTTGAAAAGTTCATTTTTCAGGGAAATTTAATTAAATATCTGCTCTAATACTTCAGTAACTTATATTAATTTTTTATTTAATTTACTTCCTAATGCAATGCTATTTGAACTTAAAATATAGTTTGGTATTTCAACTTTTCTATTTTGCATCCTTTAATATCAAGCCTTCAATTTTAAGCAATAGACAAAAAAACTAAAGTTCTTGTCCATTTGATTTAATAACATTTTTATACCAATAAAAGCTCTTCTTCTTTATTCTTCTTAAGTCTTTTAAATCAAATTCATCTCTGTTGACATATATAAAACCATAACGCTTGCTAAATCCTTGATGTGTACTGACAAGGTCAATTGCTGACCAAGGGCAATATCCTATTAAATTCACTCCATCAGAAATAGCCAACCGTGCTTGTTCTATATGCTTACGTAAGAATTCAATCCGATAATCATCGTTAATAATATCACCTTCTTCTAACTTGTCATAAGCTCCTAAACCATTTTCAGTTACCAACAATGGAAGATGGTATCGGTCATTTAATTCGCGTAATGTAATGCGGAAACCTATCGGATCGATTTCCCAACCAAATTGTGTTTTTCCTAAGTATGGATTTGCAACTCCACGGTAAAAGCCGGGTTCTCCAATAGTAATTTGCTGGTCTCCAATTGAATTTTCAACAGAATCATTACTGCTATTTTGCGCTACTGTCACCGTTGAGTAATAATTAAAGGCAATAAAATCTGGTTTTGCAGATTCTAATATTTCCATATCACCTTCTTGAATAGTTGGTGTACATCCTTCTTCCTCCATATAGCTCCATGCAACACTATTATAACGCCCAAATACTGGCATGTCCAAATATAACCAATTTCGAATTGATGAAAAATTTTGTGCTGCTAAGATATCTTCTGGTTTGGAAGAGGCTGGATAAACATAAGCAATATTCGGCGCTGGCCCAATTTTCGCATTTGGACACATTTCGTGACATAAATTTATTGCTTTTGCTTGAGCCAAAAACATATGATGATTTTGTTGGTATAATTCTTTTTGAGGATTTTTCATATTAGGATCTAGAGTGCCAATGGCTGAACCGTGCAAAATCATCATATTCTGTTCATTAATAGTTAACCAGTACTTTACTCGATCTCCAAAGTATTTAAATAATGTTCTTGCATAATTTTCAAATGCATCGATAGTTTCTCTATTTGACCATCCTCCCTTTTGTTGCAAAGCATAAGGTAGATCAAAATGATACATGGTAACGATAGGTTCGATATTATAGGACAGCAATTCATTTATAAGATTATTATAAAAATCAATGCCTTTTTGATTGATCTCCCCTATTCCATTTGGATAAATGCGCGTCCAAGCGATAGAAAATCGATAGGCTTTTAATCCCATTTCTGCGAATAATGCAATATCTTCTTTGTAACGATGGTAATGATCACTTGCTACTTTGAAATCCGATGTCCCTTCTGGATATTTTTTCATATCAATAACTGAGGGACCTTTTCCGTCTTCATTCCATGCTCCCTCTACCTGATATGCCGAAGTGGAAGCTCCCCATAAAAATCCCTCTTTGAAACCTTTTAATTTCACATCCCTCACTCCAATCCTCAAATTATTACGAAAAACAAGGAGTGCCGCGAAAATGCCACTCTCCTTTTTTGTTACCTTTGTCTTTTTTCCATCTCCTCTATCATCTCCAATCTCCTTGCATGGCGGCCCGCTTCATATTCAGCTCCGAGCCATTCTTCGACTATCATTTTTGCCAATTCACTCCCAACCACCCGGGCACCTAATGTTAGGATATTGGTATTGTTGTGCTGCTTTGAAAGTTTTGCCGAATAAGGTTCGCTACATACGACCGCCCTTATACCACCCACCTTATTGGCGGCGATGGCCATGCCCACACCGGTGCCGCATATTAGAATGCCGCAATCGACTTTCTTTTCGGTCACCGCGTCGGCTACCATCTTTGCATAGATAGGATAATCCGTTCTTTCTGTGCTGTGGTGTCCAAAATCCACCACTTCATGACCGAGTTTTTTCAGGTGCTCGGCTATTTCCAATTTTAGTGCGTATCCTACATGGTCGTTCCCTATACCAATTCTCATTTTTAAAACCTCCGCTATTTTTTTAATCTTTCCAAAATATCCTTGTAATCCTCATTTTTACCGAAAAGCGAAGAAGTTCCGAGGATAAATCCGTCCACTCCCCACTTTGAAAGTTCATTTATCCTTTCCGGTGATATGGCTCCATCCACCATTATTTTATATCCGTAGTCTTTTTTTAGCAGAACAAGCTTTTTTATTTTTTGATTTACAAAATCCAAATACCTTTGACCAGCAAAACCGGGATTTACCGTCATAACCAGCACGTAATCGACAAGGGCCAAAAGTTCAATGACCGTCTCTATCGATGTACCGGGATTTATCGCTATTCCGCGAAACTTATTTAGCGCCCTTATTTTTTCCAGGGTTCTCGCAGGGTGTCCACCAGCTTCAGGATGTATATAAATTATATCCGCTCCTAACTCGGAAAATAATTCTACATAATTTTCGGGGTTTATTATCATTAAATGCACATCGATTGGCTTTTTTGTGTTTTTCCTTATGCACTGTATATCCTGCAATCCCATTCCAAAATTGGGAACGAATATACCATCCATTACATCGATATGGAAAATATCAGCTCCTGCCCTGTCCAAATTGATAACTTCTTCTTTTAAATAGTCGTAATTAGCACACATCATCGAAGGACACAAAATCTTTTTCATGACATTTTCCCCTTTTAGCTACCTGTATCAGGATACTCAAATTTTCACCTGTTGTTTGCCGCCATCCTCTTAATCGTGAACCTTCTGCCCCTTATGGTCAAGGACAGCTGGTATATGTTTTCCGGCAGAGTGCAACCGGCATACCCGCCATCACCTATCGCGTGGATATCCGCCCCCGTCTCCTTCATTTTAAGGGCTATGTGCCTTATTGTATCCACATCAGCACTTTCAACGGAGCTATCCAAAAAGGTCATAGCCAAAGTTCCGGGCTTATACGAGTGAACGAATTCGACGCATTCTCTTATCATATTTACGGATATTCCGTGCCTCGAACCAGGTGCCGGAAAGTTTATCACATCAGCCCCGGCATCTATCAACTCTTTTATAACTTCCTTTGCCGGTCTTTTGGCTAAGGGATCGCCCAAAACCTTTTCTTCCACTCCATCTTCCCATTTGCCAGCAAACAGGAGAGCTTTATCCCGTATTATCTCCTTTGCCATTTTTGTGGCTTCTATTATCGCATCTATGGATGTTCCGCTCCCCGGATTCCCTCCCAATACTATAAAATCCGCACCTTGTTCCAAACATAACTTGATATTCTCGGGAGTAGCCGCCGGCCCCAAGCTCTTCGGCAATTCCTTCCCTTTGCCGGTACACCCGAGGTATACTCCTATAGGCCTATTTATGAGCTTTTTCAACTCCATAAGCGTCATACCCTGCAGGCCGGGATTACCGTTTTCTCCATTAGGGTGATAAGTGTTCAATAAGATCATATCAGCTCCGAAGGCTGCCTCTATTTCGGCATTCGTAACTCCTTTAATTATTCCCTCTCCCACCATGACGAGGTGTTGCGCCATTATTACTCTGCCTTCGGATTTATAAATGGCTATTTTTAATTCCGGTGCCTTCATTTTTTCGAAGTCGCTTTTGGTGCAATCGATAAGCCTTTTAACCATCGATTTTTTCCTCCTTAAAAACCTCATTGATTGTAAGCCGCTTTTTCCTGTTCGTAGGCTTGCTTGTCCACTAACCTGAAAAACGGCCAATACATAAGGGCCGAAATCACGGTAGCCACCACCTGATAGAATGCGGCGCGCCACCCACCGACGATGAATCCCGATAAAATCACCGGAGTCCCTAGCGGAACCGTAACGCCTGAAACGGTTGGTAAAACGCCCACCGCTATTAGGAAATATGCTAACAAAGCTATAACTACTGGAGTTATCAAGAAAGGTATAAAGAATATCGGGTTCATTACTACCGGAAGTCCGAAAATAAGGGGTTCATTTATACAACACAGTGCAGGAGCTAGAGCTAATTTACCTAGCGTCCTATACCGCTGTGATTTCGCCCTCAATAGTAGGAACGCTATCCCGAGCATCGCCCCCGCGCCGCCAAGGTTTATGAATGCCATATAAAAACTCCAGCCTACAATATTCGGACCTCTCATGCCGGCCTCGAAAAACTGCAAGTTTTGTAAATCCAGAGCCAACCATATGGGCTTTATTATGGATACACCGATGGCCAGTGTTCCGTGGATTCCGAAAAACCACAGCAATTGTATCGCAAGAATTCCTATCACCATCGCTGCCCAGGTGTTTCCGATATTTTGAAGTGGCATTTGTACGATCTTAAATATAAATGAATGAACATTTTCAAAGGACGTATGGGCGAATATAACTCTAATAATGAGCATCATGGCGGTTATAATAAAACCAGGTAGGAGAGCCATAAAAGATTGTGTTACCGTTTCCGGAACCCCATCGGGCATTTTTATAGTCCAACCCCTGCTTACTATAAAGGCATACATTCTCGTTACGATTAACCCCAATAAAATGGCAACGAAAAGTCCGGTCGCACCAGTCCAGTTCGTCGGCAGGTAATTTCCGATTTCTTTCGTATTTCCAAAGGGAGTCAGTATCAAGAAGCTCATTAGTGCCAGGATGCTCGGAGTAAATCCTTCCACGTTCAAACTTTCTGCTAGCTTATACGAAATTGCCGCAACAGCATAAAGGGCTATAAAGTCCGTGGTCACCTGCCCAATAATGGATAAATACGGTTTTATACCCAGGTTTTTTAACAATTCCTGATACGGCGCCACATTCATCGAATTCAACAGGCTGCTTATAGCTCCTATCATGATTATTGGAAGAATGGCAGTTAAGCCGTTAGAAACAGCGTTAATGTAAATATTATGCTGAATGTTATAGGCAATTCTTTGTAAACTGTTTTGAATTTTGTTTATTTGAACCATAAGATATTCCTCCTTCTACCAATTTCAATTAATTAAATTTCCAATACCTTTTTCAGGACTTTTTCCCCGTTCATCATCCCGTAATCCACACTGTCTATCACTTCAACCTTGATGCCTCTAGGCTCATACATCTGCTTATACTTTCCCACCAAGAAACCCACCTGAGGACCTAAAAGTAAAATGTCCGTATCGTTTTCGTACTGCTTAAATTTGCTTTCTGATGTAGCCCTTATCTCAACCTCCTCTCCTAACTTTTTTGCTGCCTCTTTCATCTTTGTAACCATCAAGCTTGTCGACATTCCTGCAGCACATATTAGTGTAATTTTCTTCATTGTATTGCCTCCTCACTAATAAATAATGTGTTTTCTTGCTAATATATCATGCAATTATTGTGCCAAAACACTTTCAAGCTTTAATTGCCTTTCGTACATGTCAATAAATTCTTGGGCTAAGTCTTTTACTGTCATAGCATTCATAAGGTGGTCCTGAGCATGTACCATAAGAAGTGTAACTTCTCTCGCGTTTCCGGCTGCCTCATCCTGTATAAGCTTTGTTTGTACCTCATGTGCTTTATTTAGTTCTTCACATGCTTTCTCAATCTCCTTTCTCGCCTCAGCTATATTCCCTGCCTTCGCATATTGAATGGCAGTCATTGCATGGGTTCTAGCATTGCCTCCGCTTACAATAATTTGCATTACAATTTCTTCGTACTCCATTTACAACATCCTTTCTTATAGTGATTATTGTTGTGTTTTCAAAATATTAAATATGCAAATATCATGTCAAAACACATCACGTAACTAATAAAAAATGCGGCATTTCAGCCGCACCCAAAATTATACTAAATTAAATGATTACTTAAGTATATTTTTATAATTGAAAAAGGTCATAATGTAACAAATCTCATCATCTGAAATGTTAATGTCATATTTCTTATTTAAAATCTCACACGCCTTCTTAACTATGTTGTAAAGTTCATAATTTTCTGAAATATAGCTTTCTTTATTCATAAATTCGTCAACAGATCCGCCACCCTTCAACCTGTCTATCATACAAGCTACATGCAAGGCTATTCCAATTAAGGCATTTGTATTTACTTTAATATTTAATTCATTTTCAATAGCATTAATAAACATTTTTATGTCCTGTAAAACGTACTTGCTGTTAATATTTTTTAACTGATTTTCTAAAGTGTCACCCATCTTTATATAAGTATTTTCAATATCTATAAGTCTTTGTATTGGCTTAATAGCTTCCAAACTTAACACTTCATGTAACCCATATTGAGGTACGCTGGTATCTATCCTGAATGAACTGACAATGCATAAAATCCTTCTTTCTTTTTCTATATTTCTCAATCTTGTATATATGCTCTCACTTCCAACAAGATTTATCGGTATAATTTCAAAGATGTTGTTGTCATAGTTAAGATGCTGCACAAGAACATTTTTTATCGCAACAGCACTTCCCTCTCCAGTTGTACATATTGCAACTATGGCAAGTTTTTCTTTTATTTCACCGACGGTTTTACTACTTGCCCTTTCTTCTTCTAAAAAGGTATTAACATTCAACGTTTCTTCATATACTTCTTCAAGGGAATGGCCCATCATCGCCTTTCTGGTCGCTTCTATTACATGCAAGGTGCTTACAAGAGGAATTGTTTTTGTCTTAATGCCAAACTCCTTTTCGATTTCTTCTCCAAATGTTGTCAATGAACCCATATCCACTAAAAACAGAATATCGGATTTTATTCCGTTTTCTCGAAGATATGTCTTTAACCTTGAAACTACTTGTTGAGGCTTTTCATTAAGTGGAGCATCAATTCCTATCGCATATTTGGTTCCGAGAAGACTGTTTGCAGTTTCTACCATGGATGTGGCGGTCGATGCACCATGCGCAATGACAATTATTTTTACATTATTCTTCTTCTGTTCTTTTATTTCTCTGCCATCGTAAGCGAAAAACATCGCAAGAAATCCGGCTTCGTCAATGGGCATAGATACATCCAATACCCGCTCTATTATTTTCAGGCAGTCAAGAGCTATATTAAACTCCTCGCTATATTCGGTTCTTATTTTATTAAGCTGTGGATTCACAATCTTCCTATTTCTTTTGATTCGTTCAATTGCAGTATATATATGAACTGCCATGGCATAGTACATCTCTTTGCTCAATACCTTATTTAGCCTTTTTTCCGAAAACTTTATTATCTCTTCTACAGCTCGAACGATTTCAGCACCGACAACATTTTCAATATCGGAAACATCAATAGTCTTACTAACATCGTAAAAATACTTTTCAAAGTACGTTTTTATATCCCTCTCTATTTCCTTATCAAGTTCTTCGCCACTGAGTCCTCTGCTTTTTAGCTCATGCATTTTAATATCTATCATTTCATATATATTTTTACCATCGCTATCCTGATTAATAAAAAATATATTCTCTTCACTACTTTTATCGAATATAAAATACCTTTTATTGATGTCTAATAATTTATTCCAGACTTGACGGTGTTCTGTTTCCATATACAAGCCTTCTTTTATATGCGAAGGCAAATCGATCCAGTCTATTTGGATATTCTCTTTTTTATTTGAAACAAAATCTGCATAAGCTTTTGCACATACAAGTTGAATATCCGTTTTTAGTTGTCCGATATTATTAGGACAATTATAGCCTAAAAACGCCCTCATGGAATTAATCGACACCCTGATCGGCCTGCCTAGCTTATTTGATTCTTCTCTCATAAACTGGCAAATAAGATTGAATCTTTCTTCAATGCTCCTTTCCCTGAGGCTCGGCAAATGGATTATCATAGGAATTCTTCTCGTAAATGTTTTAAGTAGAGCCGATTCCGGATTTTCGGTAGTAGCAGCAATAATTAAAACATTAGCACTCCTTTCTAAATCGGTTTCACCAAGTCTTCTGAAAATGCCCTTGTCCAGAAAAGTAAAAAACATTTCCTGCCCCTCGGGAGGAAGTCTGTGAACCTCGTCGAGAAAAAGTATACCGCCATCTGCTTTTTCAACGAGTCCTATTTTATCAAAATCCGCTCCGGTATAAGCTCCTTTTTTAGCACCAAACAATTGACTTACAAGAAGTTGTGGATTATTAGCATATTCAGCACAGTTAAAAACTACAAAAGGAGAATTTTGATCAAATCTATTCATCTCTATTGCATACTTATAAATAAGTTCCGCAAACATAGATTTTCCAACGCCGGTTTCTCCCACAAGCAATATATGCATTCCATTTGGAGGATATAGGATTGCAGCTTTACCCTGTTCGATAGCAGAAAAGAGACTCGGATTTTTTTCTAGAAATTTATCAAGAGAAGTCCTTTCACTTTTCTGAGAAATTTCCTGAATTGGTTTAAAAAGCACAGGCTTTGTGCCTAATTTAACTGCTTTACCTTCCTTACACAGTTTATTAAGATCGCTACTGACATTAGCTCTGCTAAGCCCAAGGGAATTTGCAATTTCAGATGCACTTACGCCTGGTCCCTTATCAAGCTCTTTAAGTTTTTGATAAACAGCATCAATCCTTTTCACTAATGCCACCTCCAATAATGAAATATATTATAAGCTGTCTCTATTAAACATACAAGTAGCTTATGTTTCTATTTAAATTAAATTAAATATATAATTTTAAAATGCATATCTTATTTTTATTATCTTTCTGAAATAAAGTATTTGTCAACAACAAAAAATCTTTATTAAAGTTAAGCCTGAAGATAGACTATACTTTTCTTCCCAAGCTTCTAATTCCTCAAGATGCTTCTTAGTTATTTTTCCAGAACATTCACAACAGACTCTTAATTTTATACCTCTTTCATCTATGTGTGGAAATTTATTTAGGATTTTTTGGGAATATCTTCAGAATTTCAATCCTTAACATGTCTTAAATCTATCCTAACTTCTTTTTCAATGATTTCCTTATGAATGTAATTTTCTATCTCTCGTTTTTGCGTTAATAAATCATAATAACCCTTTTTTACTTTTTTGATGTCCTGTTTGTATTGTTCATTTTCGTCGCTATCATAAAAATGAAATTCTATTGCATTTAATATATGACGAATATAATGAAATATATTAACATATGTTACGACTAACAGAAAAGGATATAGAGAATACAAATCAAATCCAGAAAAATATAAGAACTGTTCATTAAGGAACAAATGTACAGCGAGTAAAGATTACACAAAAAGGATATTTAGTAATGTATGGGAAGAATATGTAGAAGAAGCAGAACATTTAGGGCATACACCATACAATAGAGAAGTATATGCAAGAAAGAAAGAGGCAATAGAGAGAGTATTTGTAGATATGAAAGAGAAACATGGTTTGCAATGGAGACGTTAAGAGGGAAAGAAAAACTGTCCATGCAAGCGATGCTTGTTTTTGTTGCCATGAATTTAAAGAAAATGGCAACATGATTATGGATGAAGGGCATAAACCCTTTATGTATTTTAAACTTTTATCCATTATTTGGAGTTTTAAAGAAAATTTTATCCAGATATATACAGCCCCTGTTTTCGGGACTAGGAAAACAGGGGCTTAAATTTTGCTTTGTCAACACACTGGAATAGTCACATTTGCTATGCAACTATTATTTTTTATGTGACCATTTTGCGACCAAATTCAGTTTTTAAATCTTAAAAACTGGTGCGCCATCAGGGACTCGAACCCCGGACCCGCTGATTAAGAGTCAGCTGCTCTACCAACTGAGCTAATGGCGCACGTTACATTTATTAATTTATTTTTTGAATTGTTTATTAATTTATTTTTTGAATTGTTATTGAAATATCCTTATTATTTTAACTTGTTAGCTTAGCTTCCAACTGGTGCGCCCTGTAGGATTTGAACCTACGACCTCCAGGTTCGAAGCCTGTCACTCTATCCAGCTGAGCTAAGGGCGCCTATAAAAATTAATGGAGCGGACAACGAGACTCGAACTCGCGACCCTCACCTTGGCAAGGTGATGCTCTACCAACTGAGCTATGTCCGCATCTTTATGGTGCGGGAGAAGGGACTTGAACCCATATGCCACTTTAGGCACTAGAACCTGAATCTAGCGCGTCTGCCAATTCCGCCACTCCCGCCCAAATTCAAAACCTCATTTTTTCCTTTAAAACTGGTGACCCATCCGCGACTCGAACGCGGGACACCCTGCTTAAAAGGCAGGTGCTCTACCTCCTGAGCTAATGGGTCATATAATTATCTGATAATTGGCTGGGATGGTAGGATTCGAACCTACGAATGCCAGAGTCAAAGTCTGGTGCCTTACCGCTTGGCTACATCCCAACATGGGGTGGATAGTGGGACTCGAACCCACGACCTCCAGAGCCACAATCTGGCGCTCTAACCAACTGAACTATATCCACCACACAATAAATGGTGCGCCTGGAGAGATTCGAACTCCCGACACACGGCTTAGAAGGCCGTTGCTCTATCCAACTGAGCTACAGGCGCATATGGAGCGGGTGATGGGAATCGAACCCACGTAACCAGCTTGGAAGGCTGGGGCTCTACCATTGAGCTACACCCGCATATAATCAACTTAATTTAATTTTCCTCGCTTGTTTCTCAATTCGTCTGACAGTTTTAGATTATATCAGATGCCCCTATCTTTGTCAACACCTCCAGTAAAAAATTTTCGTAGATTAAATTGTATAAAAGACATAAAAAGAGTAACTTTTCCTTTTACGCCTTTCTAAGCTTCTTTTATCACTGAAGCTTCTTCTAAATTCACCAATCTTGGGAATATCCCGCTAATATCAATTGTCACTAATGCTATTGTTCTTTTCGCACCTTCTCGTGGCAAAGAAGGACTGCCGGGATTTAAAAGTAAAATATCTTCATGTTTTGAAATCATAGGAATATGTGTATGCCCAAAAAATACCGCATTTACTCCCAATTCTTTTCCTCTATCTAAAATCGTTTGATACTCATACTTCACGTAATATCGGTGTCCATGAGTCAACAGGATTTTTTTGCCTTCTATTTCAATTACTTTCTCCAATTCGTCTTTTGTAGGAAAATCACAATTTCCTTTAACATACTCCAACGGAATACCAAACTCTTGAGATAGTTGAGCGGCGTCTGAAGCATTATCTCCTAAATGAATAAGATAATCTATTCCCTTAAGCTCCCGCAATTTTTTTCTAACTAGTGTAAATATACCATGTGTATCACTAATTACAGCTAAAACCATTTATTTTTCCCCCAAACGTTGTAAAATGTAATTTTTCAATTTCACAAGAGCATTAGCTCTGTGACTTATCTTATTCTTTTCTTCCATAGTAAGTTCTGCCAAAGTTTTCCCTAAATCATCAACGTAAAAAATCGGATCGTATCCAAAACCATTTTTTCCTCGATGACGATCTAAAATATACCCTTCTAATTTACCTTCTAATAAAGTTTCTTTTTCTCTTTCTACCACTGCTATCACTGTCTTAAAATAGGCTTTCCTTTTTTCGTAAGGAACGCCCTCTAATAGCTTTAATAATTTTTTGTTGTTATCTTCATATGTAGCATTTTCACCAGCAAATCTTGCAGAATATACTCCAGGTTGCCCATTTAAATACTCCACAAACAACCCTGTATCATCGGCTATAACAATTCCATCAACTTTTTCTTTTAAAAAGCGAGCCTTGATAAGAGCATTTTCTTCAATCGTATTTCCTGTCTCTTTTATATCTTCTTTTATGCCCAAGTCTGCCATGGAATAAATTTCAACAGGATAGCCTTTAAAAAAATTTTTTATTTCTTCAGTTTTATGAGGATTGTTGGTTGCTATTATTATTTTCAACTGAATCAACTCCTATTTTATCGACAATATCATAAAGAACTTCTTTTTGAATTTTGATAATCTGTTCAATCCCATATTCTGCAAGGCTTAAAAGGTCTGACAAATTTTGCTTTGTAAATGGTCCACCTTCACCTGTTCCCTGTATTTCTACAATTTCTCCTTTGTCTGTCATAACTACATTCATATCTACTAATGCATTCGAATCTTCCTGAAAGGATAAATCTAAAAGCTTATTTCCATCTACAATGCCTACACTTACAGCTGCAACAAAACCTTTTAAAGGAATCTTAGGAATATCGCCTTTTTCTACCAATTTGTTAAGTGCATCTGCCAATGCTATAAATGAACCTGTAATAGAAGCTGTTCTTGTACCTCCATCCGCTTGGATAACATCGCAATCTATCCAAATAGTTTTTTCTCCTAACACCTCCAAATCTACTACAGACCTTAAAGAACGGCCTATAAGCCGCTGTATTTCCATAGTCCTTCCACTAGGTCTTCCTTTAGTTACTTCTCTTGGATTTCTCGTTTCAGTTGCTCTTGGCAACATACCATACTCACTAGTTATCCAACCCTTACCTGTACCTTTTTGGAATGGAGGTACTTTATCCTCAATAGAAGCTGTACAAATGACTTTTGTCTCCCCCATTTCAATTAGCACAGAACCTTCTGCAAATTTATTAAAATTTCTTGTAATTTTTATAGGTCTCAGCTCATTAAATTCCCTTCCATCAATTCTATTCATTTCTTCAACCCTTTCATTTCATAAAAATAGTTTAATGTTAATTTATCCTCTCATTGTTTTTATTCTACAATATTATTTTAAAACCTTTATTAATATTTTACAAGAACATAAAAACAAAAAAATCTGGTTTAAAAAACCAGATAAATTATGGATTGTTATTTGTATTATATACAGAATTAGAAACAGTGGTAGAAATAGATCCCTCTTTTAATTTTTTAAAATACTCTACAATACCGTTATATATTCCTTGAGCTACTTTCCATTGGAAGGCATCATCTTGAAGCAAGGCTGCATCATCAGGATTCGTTATAAAAGCTGTCTCAATAAGTATTGCTGGCATTTTTGTCTTGTTTAGCACTGACAAACTAGGACCTTCTTTAAGTCCCCTATCTACCGTATTTATCTCTTTCATTAAGTTGTTATAGATAATTTGAGCAAAGGTCTTGTTGTCTCTCGTATCTCCTTTGTATCCATTTGGATAATACCATATTTCTGTGCCTTTAGGAGTTGGAGTTCCAAAAGCATTAGTATGTATACTTATAAATATGTCAGCTCCCGCATTGTTCGCTTCTTGTGACCTAGTAATAAGGTCTACAAATACATCAGAATCTCTAGACATCATTGTTCTAAATCCACCTTTTGTGAGAAGGCTATTTAGTTTAAGAGCGATCCCTAAAACTACGTCAGATTCTCTTAAGCCACCTACTCCTATCGCACCAGGGTCACTTCCCCCATGACCAGGATCTATGTAAATAAGAGGCACTGTATCCGCCTTAGACTTTATAACCAACATTATAATATTTTTATCGACTATTTTTACAGAATAATCCGTTTTGCTAGTAGTATCTGCCACCACCCTCACTGTGTCGTTGTTATACTGTGAATACCTTATAGCCGTTATAACATTTCCTTCTACTGGTATTTGACCAGCTTTATTGCCATCTGGCATTTTAAGAACAGCATCTGATATGTCTACAACTATTTTATTATCCCCTACTCTTTGAGTATTAAAATGTTCTGCATCAGCATTAATTATAACTTTATCATAATCACCTTCTTTTGTAAAACTTATCCCTGTTACATAGCTTGTCCCAACATCAAAAGAAGTAGTATTTATTTGATAATTTTTTTGGTCCCATTCTACTTTATAACCAAAAGTCTCAAATAAAAATCTAAAAGGAATATATGTATATCCCTCTTTACTAATTTCTATTATTCTTGCAGGAGCTATCAATTTAACTTCTTTTCCATCTACTAAAGCAATATCACTTCCAATAGTTAATTTAACTGTTTTATCTTTTGTTATAGTAACCGTCTTGGTTTTATCATCCCACTCTACTTTAGCTCCAAATCCTTTTTCTGAGATCACCCTCACAGGAATTAATGTGCTGGCTTTTAAAATTAAAGGTGGGGTCTTACCTGTATCGAAATTTTGACCATCTATTTTAATTGTGACATCTGGAATATTGTAATAAAAAGGTTTTCCATCTACTAAGATAGTATTTTTATAAGCGAAGGCCATACTGTAGGAGGCTAAAATTGCTACAACTATTGCAACAAATAATACTATTTTTTTCACTAAAAACCCCCCTTTTTTTGAAAAAATTCGACTTTAAATATATCATAATACATTAATATTACAAAATGATTACAAACTCATTACAATTTTTTAACTTTATTAGTAATTACATATACTGTATCGGTTAAATGGATTAGTTTTTTGAGTTTTAGGAAAAATAAAAAAGGGAGGTGGCACTTGTGACTAATATAAATTGCACAGCCGATTGTATTTACCAAAAAGAAGGAAAGTGTATTTTATCTAATCTTTCACAGATGAACAAAATCAATGGATTAATTGATGATTATATCGATAAAAACAAAGTCAGCGATGAAAATTCAAATATCAATTGTGCATATTATATAAAAGCAAAAAAATAACAGCAAAATGCTGAAAAATTTGTTCACAAAGTGAGTAATATAAATCAAGCCCCACTTTTAAATGTATAAAAAGTGGAGCTTATTATTAATCTTAGCCTACACTTAGCGTAGACTATTTATTTAGACAATTCTTCTTTCAAAATTTGATTAGTAAGCTGCGGATTTGCTTTTCCTTTGGTCGCCTTCATAACTTGCCCTACCAAAAAGCCCATTGCCTTTTCTTTGCCATTTTTGTAATCCTCTACTGACTTAGGATTTTCAGCTATGACTTTTTTGATAATTTCTCTCAATTCGTCCTCATTAGCTATCTGTTTCAAACCTTTTTCTTCTACTATTACTTCTGGCTCTTTCCCTGTACCAAACATTTCTTCAAAAACAGTTTTCGCAATGGATCCGCTTATCACACCATTATCAATTAATTTAAGTAATTTTACTAACATTTGCGGTGTTACGGGTACTTCGTCTATTTCTTTCCCTGTCTCATTCATGAGGCGAGAAAATTCTCCCATAAGCCAATTGCTTACAGTCTTTGGAGAATCATACTCGAGAGCACACTTTTCAAAAAAGTCCGCCATTTTCTTTGAAGAAGTTATAATTTTGGCATCATATTCAGGCAAGCCGTACTCAGCAATAAATCTTTCTCTCTTGCGGTGTGGCATTTCAGGCAAAGACTTTCTAATCTCTTCTTTCCACTCATCTGTTACAATTATTGGAACTAAATCCGGTTCAGGGAAATACCTATAATCATGAGCTTCCTCTTTTGTCCTCATAGGCTCAGTAATTCCTTTTGCCTCATTCCATCTTCTTGTCTCTTGTACTATTGTTCCGCCTTCTTCTAAAACCTTCATTTGCCTTTTTATTTCATACTCCAACGCCTTTTGAACGGCTCTAAAGGAGTTTAAATTTTTAAGCTCTATCTTTGTCCCTAAGTCAGTACTTCCCACAGGCCTCATAGACACATTTGTGTCAACCCTTAAAGAACCTTCCTGCATTTTGCAGTCAGAAACTTCGGTATACTCTAAAATGCTCTTTAATTTTGTTAAGTATTGATAAGCTTCTTCAGGTGTAGATATATCTGGTTCAGAAACTATTTCAATGAGAGGAACCCCTGCACGGTTGTAATCCACTAAAGAGCCATCTGTATTTTCATGTAGCAACTTTCCCGCATCTTCTTCAATGTGTATTCTCTTTATCCCTATTTTCTTCACCTTACCATCTACTTCAATTTCTACATATCCGTTGCTGCACAAGGGAAGGTCATATTGAGAAATCTGATAAGCTTTAGGCAAATCAGGGTAAAAATAGTTTTTTCTGTCCATCTTGCTGAAGTTTGCAATTGTGCAGTTTAAAGCAAGTCCCGCTCTTACAGCATATTCTACAACTTTTTTATTTAAAACTGGTAAAGTCCCAGGAAGCCCAAGACATACAGGGCATACGTGGGTATTAGGTTCTCCGCCAAATTTGGTAGTACAGCTACAAAAAATTTTGCTCTCTGTCAAAAGTTCGGCATGGACCTCTAAGCCAATCACTGCTTCGTACTTCATTATTTTGCACCTCCTATGGCCTGTGGTTTAGCATTAAATTTGTTAGCTTGTTCAAAGGCATAAGCGACATTTAATATTTTCCCTTCATCAAAATGTCTGCCAATTATCTGAAGTCCAACAGGTAAGCCATCTGAAAGACCACAAGGTATGGATATTCCAGGAAGCCCCGCTATGTTAACCGATACAGTGTATATATCTGCTAAGTACATGGCTAACGGGTCATTTGCCCTTTCTCCAATTTTAAAAGCTACAGTAGGACTCGTTGGACCTACTATTACATCACATTTTTCAAAGGCTTTTTCAAAGTCATTTTTAATGAGAGTTCTGACCTTTAATGCTTTTTTGTAATAGGCATCGTAATAGCCCGAACTTAAAGCGTAAGTCCCTAGCATTATCCTTCTCTTTACTTCTTTTCCAAATCCTTCACTTCTCGTAACCATGTACATATCAATTAAATCTTCATATTTTTCTGCAATATGGCCGTATCTTATACCATCATACCTTGCAAGGTTAGAACTAGCCTCTGCCGAAGCGATTATATAATAAGCTGGAAGAGCATATTCTACATAAGGAATAGATATATCTATGATTTCTGCACCTAAGTCTTGTAAAACTTTTATAGATTCTTGTACAGTTTCTTTTACTCCTTCTTCTATTCCCTCGCCAAAAAATTCTTTAGCCACTCCTATCCTCAAGCCTTTAATATCTTCTTTGAGATAAGAAGTGTAATCAGGCTTGTCTATTTTTAAAGAGGTGGAGTCTTTTGGGTCATGCCCTATAATTGTATTTAATACAATAGCACAGTCCGTAACATCTTTTGTAAAGGGCCCAATCTGGTCAAGGGAGGAAGCAAAAGCTACAAGTCCATATCTTGACACCAATCCATAAGTAGGTTTCATCCCTACTACACCACATAGAGAAGCTGGTTGTCTTATAGAACCACCTGTATCTGAACCCAAGGCAAAAGCCGCTTCATCTGCTGCTATAGCTGCTGCAGAACCACCAGAAGACCCTCCTGGAACACGGGATAAGTCCCACGGATTTTTTGTAGTTTTAAAAGCGGAATTTTCTGTAGAAGAGCCCATTGCAAATTCATCTAAATTGGATTTTCCTAAAATCACCGCTCCTTCTTCTAATAATTTTTCCACTACTGTAGCATTATAGGGAGGAATATAGTTTTCTAGCATCTTAGAAGAACAAGTGGTTTTTATTCCCTCAGTAGAAATGTTGTCCTTTATTATCACAGGAATGCCTGTAAGGGCCGTGTCTTCTCCTTTTTTGATTTTCTCATCTGCCTCTTTTGCCTTTTGCAAGGCAAAATCCTCTGTAATTGTGATAAGAGCATCTATTTTAGGTTCTACTTCTTTTATTCTTTCAAGATAGGATTTTGTCACTTCCAAAGCACTGACTTCTCTCTTTTTTAGAAGTTCTCTAAGTTCGTGAATTGTCAAACTATATAATTCCATTTATGTACCTCCTCATTCTATTATCTTAGGCACTTTAAAGCATCCGTTCTCTTTATAAGGTGCATTCATCAATATTTTGTCTCTGCCCATTGAAGGCTTTACTTCGTCTTCTCTAAATACGTTATGGATTGGCACTATATGAGCTGTAGGCTCTACATTTTCAGTGTCCAATTCGTTTAATTTGTTTACATAGTCGATAATTTTACTCAGTTGCACTGTAAACTCTTCTATTTCCTCTTGCGAAAATTTGAGACGGGCTAGTTTAGCCACATGCTCAACTTCACTCCTACTAATAGCCATGCTATCACACCTTTCCTTTATTATTGTCCACCTCTTATAGTTTACCACAAAAACATATTTTTTGAAGGATGGAGTTTTTAAATATTTTCACCTTTTAGCATTTCTTCAAATTGTTTTTCATCAATTATCTCTATTCCCAATTCTTGAGCTTTTTTAAGTTTAGAACCAGGATCCTTCCCTACTAATACATAGTCCGTTTTTTTACTTACTGAATTTGTAACTTTTCCACCTCTTTCTTCAATTATTCTGGTAGCTTCTTCTCTTGTGTAATTTCCCAACGCCCCTGTCAAAACAAAAGTTTTCCCTTCAAATATGCTGCTTACTTTTTCTTTTGAAAGTTTTTTCATGTTTACTCCAGCCTTTTTAAGTTTTTCAATTGTCTCTACATTTTGTTTTTCTGCAAAAAAGGAAACTATACTTCTTGCCATCTTAGGTCCTACGTCAGGCAACTTTGTAAAATCTTCAAATTTTGCCTTCATAATATCGTCTATTGTCTTAAAATGCTCCGCGATCACTTGGGCAGCTTTACTGCCTATTAAGTTTATACCCAAGCCAAAGAGCAATCTATCTAAATCCCTTGTTTTGCTTTCTTCAATAGCATTTAATAAATTTTTAACAGATTTGTCGCCCATTCTTTCTAATTGTATTAAATCTTCGTATTTAAGATAATACAAATCTGCTATGTTGTGAATTAGCCCATTTGACAAAAGCTGATTTATTATGGCTGGTCCCAACCCTTCTATGTCCATTGCATCTTTAGAAGCAAAATGGATAATACCTCTTAAAAGCTGAGCAGGACAGTTAACGCTGGTACAACGCCTTACGGCTTCTCCGGGAAGCCTTACAGCTAAAGCACCACAAACGGGGCATCTATCTGGCATTACAAATTCTCTTTCTTGTCCAGTCCTCTCTTCTTTTATCACTTCTACTACTTCAGGAATGATTTCTCCCGCTTTTTGAATTATTACTGTATCTCCTATCCTTATGTCTTTCTCTTTTATGTAGTCCTCATTGTGAAGGGTTGCTCGGCTTACAACAGAACCTGAGATGGGCACTGGCTCCAATATAGCTGTAGGAGTCAAAGCTCCGGTTCTTCCTACTTGAACTATTATGTCCAAAACTTTTGTTTTTTTCCTCTCTGCAGGATATTTAAAAGCAATAGCCCATCTTGGTTCCTTTGCAGTCTGACCTAAAATCTCCCTCTTTTCAAGGTCATTTACCTTTACTACTGCTCCATCAATATCATAAGGCAGTTTATCTTTTAAATTTCTTATTTCTTCTATTTCTCTTATTACTTCATCTATATTGCTACATTTTTTGTGAATGGGTATTACTTTAAACCCTTGTTCTTTTAAAAATTCTAATGTCTCGACGTGAGTTTTAAATTTTCTACCCTCAACCCTTTGAAGGTTAAAAATAAAAATGTCCAAATCCCTTTTCGCAGTCACTTTAGGGTCTAATTGCCTTAAAGAACCTGCTGCGGCATTTCTAGGATTTGCAAAAAGGCTTTCCCCTAATTTTTCTCTTTCTGTATTTAATCTTTCAAAAGAAGCGCGAGGCATAAAAACCTCTCCCCTTACAACAAGGCTTACATTGTCCTTAAGCCTTAAAGGAATTGACTTTATAGTTTTTAAATTTGGTGTGACATTTTCTCCTGTAATCCCGTCTCCCCTTGTAGACCCCACAGTAAATATGCCATTTTCATAAATTAGTTCCACAGATAAGCCGTCAATTTTTAATTCTACTACGTACTCTACATCTCCCACTGCCTCTCTTACTCTTCTGTCAAAATCTTTAAGCTCTCCTTCAGAAAAAGCATTAGCCAAACTCAGCATTGGAACTATATGGGTAAAAGGCTCAAATTCTTTTAAAGGCTCCCCACCTACCCTTTGGGATGGAGAGTCTGGAGTTTTAAGTTCTGGATATTTTTCTTCTAATTCTATAAGTTCTCTCATCAGCATGTCGTACTCATAGTCTGAAATCTCTGGTTGGTCCAAAACGTAATATTTGTAATTGTGATAATTTATTTTTTCTCTCAATTCCTTTATCCTTTCTTTTGGATCCATAATTCGACCTCCACATTTCAAGAAATAGCTTTAATAGGAGCAAATTTTAAGTCTAACTTTTTTAGGCCCACATTTGGAAAGGCAACTGTAATCTCTTCTCCCTCTACTTTGACTACAGTACCTATCCCCCATATTTTATGCTCTACTTTATCTCCCAAATTATATTGAGTCTTTTCATAAGTTTTCCTTTCTATATAGCTAGATACGGGTCTGTATTCTTCTTTCGGCTTTGATAATTCATGGTATCTTACTAAAAACCTTTCAGGTATTTCGCTTATAAAACGGGAATAGGTGCCGTACTGAGACTTGCCATATAAATTTCTCCTCCTTGCATAGGTCAAATAGAGTTTTTCTTTAGACCTGGTAATGCCAACATAACAAAGCCGTCTTTCCTCTTCTAATTCGTGCTCATCTGTAAAGGACTTAAAAGAAGGAAACACCCCTTCTTCCATGCCTACCATAAATACAACGGGAAATTCTAGCCCCTTCGCAGAGTGCAATGTCATGAGAACAACGCTTTCTCCAATCTCTCCAGCCAAGTCAATGTCTGAGACCAATGTTATGCCGGACAAAAATGCTTCCAAAGATTTGTCCTCTGAAGACTCTTCAAATTCATAAGCCGCGTTTAAAAACTCATTTAGGTTTTCTATTCTTCCCTCTGCTTGCTCTGATTCTTCTCTTTTTAACTCCTCTATATATCCAGTCTCTTCTAAAATGTATTTTATTACTTCACTGACAGTCATTGTATCTTTTTTATCAATTAATTCTAAAATAAACTCCTTAAATTCTAAAAGGCTATTTTTAGCCCTTTGGCTTACTTTTGCATTATCTATTGCAAAAAAAAGACTGGTGTCTTTCTCCAAAGCTGTAGCCTCTAATGCTTCAATGGTTGCAGCTCCAATACCTCTTTTAGGAACGTTTATTATCCTTTTAAAAGATATGTCATCATAAGGATTTACAAGTATTCTCAAATAGGCAATTATGTCTTTTATTTCTTTTCTGTCGTAAAACCTTAAAGCTCCGACCACTTTGTAAGGAATTCGCACCCTCATTAAGGCTTCCTCAAAAGCACGGGACTGGGCATTTGTCCTGTATAAAATAGCAAAATCTCTAAAACTTCTATTTTCTCTTTCTTTTAAGTTGATTATTTCTTGTATCACAAATTCCGCCTCTTCCCTCTCATTCTCTAATTCACAGAGAATTATCTTTTCTCCTTGTTCATTATTTGTCCATAAAGTTTTTTTCTTCCTTCTTATATTATTATCTATGACATAATTGGCTGCTTCTAATATTGTTTTGGTAGAACGATAGTTTTGCTCTAATTTTATAACTTTAGCCTCAGGATAATCTTTCTCGAAATTTAATATGTTACCTACATCTGCCCCTCTCCAACCATATATGCTTTGGTCATCATCACCAACTACACATAAGTTTCTGTATTTTTGGGCTAACATATTCACAAAATGGTATTGAGGCATATTTGTGTCTTGATATTCATCTACCATTATGTATTTAAATTTCCTTTGGTAAAAGTCTAAAACTTCTGGGCTTTCCTTAAAAAGTTCAATGGTTTTTATAATTATGTCATCAAAATCAAGTGCATTGTTTTTCTTTAACTTTTTTTGATATAATTTGTATATTTCACTTATTTTCTTACTCCTGTATTCATTTCCAAAAACATGAATATACTCTTCTGGAGTTACCATTTTATCCTTTGCAGAAGAAATAGCATTTAAGACAGTTTTCACAGGATACTGTTTTTCACTTAAATTTAGCTCTTTAAGGCATTCCTGTATTAAAGCCTTTTGGTCAGTAGTGTCAAATATGACAAAATTTCTGTCATATCCTATTTTGTCAATATCTCTCCTTAAAATTCTCACACTGGCTGAATGAAATGTAGATACCCACAGGTCTCCTATATAACCCAGTAACTCTTCTACTCTTGTTTTCATTTCCTCTGCCGCTTTATTTGTAAAAGTGATAGCCAGTATGTTAGAAGGAGAGATTTTTTTCTCTTTTATAAGATAAGCAATTCTATGAGTCAAAACACGAGTTTTTCCGCTTCCAGCTCCCGCTAATATCAAAAGAGGTCCTTCTGTAGTCATAACTGCTTCTTTTTGTTTGTCATTAAGGTTATTTAATATGCTGTTCATTTTTCTCACTCCAATTTAGTTTTAAAAAAGCCCGGTTTTATTCCCGGGATTCTGATTCTAACCTGTCTAATATAATTTTATATCCATTTGCTCCATAATTCAATGCCCTATTTACTCTGCTTATGGTAGCAGTACTTGCTCCTGTCTTTTCTGCAATTTCTATGTAAGTCTTTTTTTAGCGAAGCATTTTTGCAACCTCCAATCTTTGGGCTAATGCCTTTATTTCATTTATTGTAGCAATATCTTCAAAAAATCTGTAACATTCCTCTATATTTCTAAGTTTTAAAATGGCCTCAAATAACTGGTCAACAAGTTCATCTTTAATTTTAGATTCATACATAATTATCCCTCACCTAATGAAATAATTTAATTGTTTACAAATATATTGTAATAAATATTAAAAAATAATTCAATACTTTAAAGCGATTTTTTATAACGTATACAAAATAGATTTGTAGTTGTCTTGTGGACAAATGACTTTCAAAGCTTCGGGTCATAATGACAAAAAAGAAACAAGGTGATATAATTATTATAAAAATACTACCCGGAATTTCCGGGTAGTGAGGGGCTTTTATTATTGTCTTTTTTCTAATTGATTGACTCTTTTATAGAGCTCAATCATTCTTTTTATTAAATTTTTTTCAGCAAGGGCTGTCATAAGCTGGTCTTGAGCATGAATTACTAGAAAATTTGGAGCCGCATTTTGTTCTCCTTGAGTGAGCATATTTTGGTATTTATGACCTTCATAAAACTCTTCATCTGCTTTTTCAAGATGCCTTTCAGCTTCTTCAAAGTCTCCTCTTTCGGCTGCATCCAATGCTTCATAAGCCTCTGCCCTTGCATTTCCTCCATGTAATACTAAGTTATATATTATCTGTTCTAACTCCATTAGTTTCACTCCCATCACAAATTACTCGTGGTCTGCTTCTTGCTTTTCGTTTTTTAAAAGTTGAGCTTCATACATTTTAAAGAAGGGATAATATATAATCGCTGTTACAATTAAATTTACCAGCTGCAACAAAGCTCCTTGCCAATGACCACCAGTAGATAAAAATCCGCTTATAAAAACTGGAACTGTAAAAGGCAATTGTATTAAAGGTCTTGGTACTAAGTTTACAGCAAAAGCAAAGTAATTTATTGTTACAACAGCTGCTGGAGCTAATATAAACGGAATAATGAGTATCGGATTTAACACAATAGGTGTACCAAAAATTAGTGGCTCGTTTATATTAAATATTGCAGGTATAAGCTCAGCTCTCCCAATTGTCCTAAGTTGTGCAGAAGCTGAAAGTAAAAACATTATTGTCAAAGCCCATGTAGTACCTGAACCACCTAAATGAGTAAACACATGGAAGAAAGGTTCAGTTACAATGCCTGGTAAAGGCAGCCCTTTTGCTGCAGCTTCTGCATTTGCAGCTAATTGAGTCATCCAGAAAGGATAAGCAATTGAGGAAACAACATTCATACCGTGAATTCCTAATGACCACAAAAGCATCATGAGTATTATTTCAGCTAAAGCTGCAGGATAACTATTTGATGCAGCAACAAGGGGTTTAAATAAGTCAAGCACCAATTGTGGCAATGTTATATGGAAGTTTGACCAGACAATCCATTCTACAATCCACGCTGACACTACCATTACAAACATCGGAACAAATGCCAAAAAGCTTCTTACCACATAAGGTGGTACACCTTCAGGCATTTTTATTACCAAGCCACTTTTGTTAAAGAATTTCACAACTATTGCCGAAATTATCCCTATTATTATTGCTACAAACAAGCCTTGACCACCGAGATAATTTAGTACATCTCCAAAAGTAACTTTTGTCACATCTGTTGCAGGAAAGCTTGTTATAAAAAACGCTAACATTGAAATAATTCCCGTCATCGTCTCATCCAAGTCCCAGCGCGTAGCAAGGCTATAAGCTGTACCAAAGGCTACCATCATAGCCATTATCCCAAAAGTGAGTTGGAAAGGTATCAGGATTTGTGCGGCAATAGGTTTTACTGCTCTTGCCCATGCATGTATAGGTGCCCAATTAATTCCCTCTGGTGGATTCGCTATAATCAAGAAAAGAGCACCAGTCAAAATCACAGGCAAAGCAAAACTTGAAAATGCATCTCTAATTGACTGCAAATACACATTTTGCGCCATACGGGCAAGAACTGGCATCAAAGACTCTTCCATCCACTTCATAAACCAATTGTTTGAAAGCCTATCGTTCATTTTATTCCCTCCTTAAACTTCTTTTCCACTTTTTTTAGCAAGCTCAATTATTTGATTTAATATTTTTTTGCCATCCATCATAGCAAAAGCTTGCATATCAACTATATCAACAGGGATATTGTATTTGGAAGCAATTGACTCAATTTCTTTTTTGAGATGCCTTACTTGCGGTTCTAATAATGCTACATCGTACTCCTCTGCTTTCTTTTTGAATTCTCCTGTACCTCCGGCATCTACCACAACGTCCAATCCTTGCTTTTTAGCTTCATCTGTTACTTTTTTAGCAAGCGCACTGGAAGTTGCTCCCCAGCTGCAGAGTATTACTCCTCTTATTCCTATTTTTAACACCTCCTTCCAAAGATTATTTCATTTTTTCTTTTTAAGCTTTTTATGTTGTTTTTGTAGGTTGCTATCATAAAGTTGTATCATTTTTATGACATAAGTCTGTATTGCAAACACTATCAACATAAAGGTACTTCCAAAAGCCATTATTTTTAAGCCACTAATGACACTATCATGAAGCATGGCATAAAATCCTGTAGAAAACCATACTACTCCTAAAAGTAAATAAAAAATTTTTCTTTGAACTCTCGATATGCTAAACATTTCTGATCCTCTCCTAAATTACCCTTTTTACTTCTTCATAAAATTTTCTCAATAACACCTCTTTTATTTTTTCTTTGACCTCATTTTGGGTCTGCGCTTCGTTAAGAGTATTTACTAAATCAACTCTTTCAATTAATGACATGCTCAAATCTCCCAAAACTTCGATTCCCTCTCTATCGCCTTCTGGTGCCACCATCAAAAAAGCTGTCTTTATTTTTTCATAATCTCCTATAAGATTTTTCATCTTAACCTCTTCTATCAATTTTCCTACAACTACTATAGGAATATCTATATTTAAAATTGTACAGTGATATATGACAAATCCTTTATTGGGTAATACTATTTTACCCAAGCTTTCTCTTTTTAAAAGTCTTTCCTTTATTTGTTCTTTTTGATCTTCATTAATTAAATTTTTACCCACCAAATTCTTTAGAATATACTCTATTATTTGAGGAGAATTTTCACCTTTTACAGCCATATAACTGGTGGCATCGCATAGCTCTAAAATTCTCTTGCCATAATTGGCTATGTGTAAAGCCTCTTTTTTAAAATTTCCTTCTTCTTCTCTTTTTATTCCATATTCCATAATAAAGTCCGTGTTTAATGCATTTTTTAACTTTTCTACATCTTCTTTTAAAAGCAAAGGATTTACTACAACGACTTTTTTGTCTTTTATGTCAAGAGGTATTGTAGAAACAATTAAGTCTATATCATCTCTTCCTTTTAGATCTTTTAGTTTTATACTGGAGGTAACATCTACTATGTTTATTTGTGGAAACATCTGAAGTTTTGACATCAGCATTCTGGAGGTTCCAATACCACTAGCACATACCACCATTATGTTGTATTTTTGGGAAGCTTCCTTTTTCCTCTCTAAAGCTGCACCAAAATGCATAGCAATATATCCAATCTCATCTTCTGGAATATCCAGGTTTAATCTTTTTCGCAAAACATCGCAAACTCTATTACTTTTTTCAAAAAGCAAAGGATATTTTGTCTTTATATCCTCCAACAAAGGGTTTCTTATATCAAGTCCCATCTTCAATCTGTATACTGCAGGAACTAAATGGCTCTTTAAGCCATCTTCCAAAAACTCATCTTTTGAAAAACTGACATCAAAAATTTTTTCTGCTTCTTTTATCATGTCCCGGGCAATAATCTCTATGTCTTTGTCATTGTAATTTTGAGTAGTTGACCTGTACTTTGCACCTATAAGGTGTATTGTCACATAACCAATCTCATCTTCAGGTATAGGTATATCCAATTCTTCTTGTAAATATTTAGCTAACTTTTTAGCAAATTTATATTCGCTAGTCTTTTTAAGTTCCTGTAAATTGTCTTCCCCCATTTCAATAGTTTCACCATTTTGAAGCCTTTTTATAGCCAAGGCAAGGTGAACAACAAGACCTAAATAGGAACTTTCTACAATTTCGTAGTCAATTTCCGATTCTACTTTTAAAATTGCCTTTTCTATTTTCAAAACAGTATCGTAGTCAATTAAGTTTAAAAGCCTTAAATCTATGTTTTTTTCAATATTGTTTTTTGCGAGAAATCCTGTTTTTAAGAAATCAATCAAATCTTTAGTATCAAAATTTTCATACAAAAAATTAGCTATAGCTTTTCTAAAAGAGTTTTCGCTTCCTGATATATAAACGCCATAACCTGGCTTTGTTATTAATGTTAATCCTTGTTTTTTAAGCCACTTTTCCAATTCTTTAAGGTCATAACTTATTGTAGAAGTGGTGACGCCAAATTTTTTGCTGAAATACTGTAATTTAACAGCTTCTTTTAGCTGCAAAAGCTCTGACAATATCATCTTTCTTCTCTCTTTTGTTTCAAATTCTGAAGGATATCCCACTATATCTAGCTTTAGTTTCTCAATATCAGCAATATTACCCTCTATAGCCAGTCCATAAGTTTTATTTACAATTTTTAAGTTGTAATTTTTAACAAATTCATTTATAGAAGCAATTTCTCTGTATACTGTCCTTTTGCTTATATCAAATTCTTTCATAATGTCTTCTATTCTTGTACTTGTTGCGGACAGTATCTTTCTTAAAATTTGCAGTTGGCGCCCTCTTAATTTATTCATTTTACATCATCACTTTTATGTGCCATTAATTTAATAATAGTATCTCTTTTTACAACTATATTATACACTTAATTGCTAAATTAACAAGGGAAAGATGTAAATCATCTGGCATTAGCATTGTGTCAAATTTTTAATTGTAAAAATATACGAAATAAGACCTCGTAAAAGCGAGGTCTTATTTCGTTGACAAAGTCAAAAAATTTTAAAATAGGATATTTTGCATCGTCACTCCGATGTTCCAAAGCGACAAAACTAAACTCGACCTTCGGGCTCCGGCAGGGTTCCGGGCACATTCGACATCCCTGTCTTAGTGCCCGCCTCCGCCATCCGTGGCTACGGCCCTGCCTCCACCCTCGGTCTTGTTAAGTTTTGTTGCCGCTTTGTCACAAGTCGTTCCTTATGCAAAATATCCTATTTTCGAAAGTTTGTCAAAAAACTGAGACCTCGTGAAAACGAGGTCTCAGTTTTTTGATAAGTTTTATTTTCTTGGCATTTTGCATATTAAAAATAAAGGTCTCTTTCTCCATTTTCTATTCTTGTAAGCCTTCTCTTTGTCTCTTCTCTTACAGTTCTTGATGGAATTTTCTCTAAATTTACCGCTATTGCTTTTTCTCCAATTTTCTTGGTTTTTTCATCTCCATAATCAATTAAAAATTCTTTAAAGGTCAGTATAGCATTTGGTAGGCAGAAGTTGTGTATTTGTCCTGATTTTGCAAAACTCATAAACCTATCTCCTGTACGTCCCATTCTGTAGCAGGCAGTACAATAACTTGGAAGATAGCCTTGTTCACACAAAGTCCTTAAAATTTCATTAGGGCTTCTTTTGTCTTCTACCTCAAATTGTGGCTTTGAGCCGCCCTTTTTGGATATCTCTTCATGATATCCACCTACTCCTGTACAAGAACCGGCACTAATCTGAGAAATACCAATGCTTATTACCTCTTCTCTAAATTTAGGTTTTTCTCTTGTAGACAAAATCATTCCTGTATAAGGTACTGCCATTCTTATGACTGCTACTAATTTTTTGAAATCTTTGTCTGATACAATATATGGAAATTTATCTATAGAAATGTTAAGGGCTGGTCTAAGTCGCGGTACTGAAATAGTATGTGGCCCAACTCCAAATTTCTCCTCTAAATGGTTCGCATGATAAAGCATTGCAACAGTTTCGTATTTATAATCATAAAGCCCATACAAAACTCCTAATCCTACATCGTCAATCCCCGCTTCCATAGCCCTATCCATAGCAGTCAAATGATAATCATAATCGTGTTTTGGCCCTTGGGGATGCATGTATTCATACGTGGGCCTGTGATAAGTTTCTTGGAATAAAACATAAGTTCCTATTCCCACTTTTTTGAGTTTTTTGTAATTTTCTACAGTAGTCGCAGCAATATTTACATTTACTCTTCTAATACTTCCGTTCTTAAGTTTTGTATCGTATATCGTCTTTATTACGTCAACTATATAATCTATAGGGCAATTTACAGGGTCTTCTCCAGCTTCAACTGCTAATCTCTTATGTCCCATCTCTTCCAAAATTTCAACTTCTCTTCTCACTTCTTCCATTGTAAGTTTTTTTCTTTGTTGTTCATTAGAATGTCTGTAACCACAATATCTACAGTTGTTTACACAGTAGTTACTAACATAGAGGGGAGCAAAAATCACAATCCTATTCCCGTATATTTCTTCTTTTATATACCTTGCTACTTTAAACATCTCATTGAGCAAATCCTCATCTTCTACATTTAAAAGTACCGCTGCTTCTTCAGGAGTAATGCCTTTTAGGTTTTTAGCTTTCTCTATAATTTCTAATGCATCTTTACTTGTCGCTTTTTTAGCCTTTTCCAAATCTTGTCTTATCTTTTCATCATTAATAAAATCTGCTTTTTCTTTTACCATATTTTATCTCCTCCCTTACCCTCAGGAAAATTCCCTTGGGCTTAGTTTTATTTTTATTATATACTATTATTGTTAATTTTTCAACAAAATTATTTTCTTTAATTCTTCAATATAAGGCAGTTGCAAGGCAGAACAAAGCATTAAATAGGCAAGAAACCCTGTTAAAATTGACAAAAAAATATTTATCCACATATTAACATTAGCTTCCAACAATTTACTGTGGATAATTATAACTATTGCTCCCATAATTGTTGATGCAATTATCGGTTTTATAAGCCAATTTAAATAGTCTATTCTTAATCCTGTCATTTTTATGAGTTCAAACATATTTAGCATTAAAATAAGAGCATCGGCAAATATAAAGCTGTATATATATCCAAAAAGTCTAAGTTGTGGCATGGCAGTTAAGTAATACATACCTACAATACACACCCCTAGCCATATTATGGAATTCTTTAAAACTACAGTTTGTTTTCCTAATCCATGGAGAATACTCGCCACCACTGCTTCTAAAAACGCGAATATACTTCCCAGGGAAATCACTCTCACAAAATTCCCTACTCCTGGTGAAGAAGGATACAAAAGCTGAGAAATTTGATCAGGAAGAGCTAAAAATAAAATTATAGCAGGAAAAGCTACTAAAGTAGTATAGCCAATTGCTTGGTTAATCCTAAGTCTTACTGCATCCCACTTTCTTAGAGCAGCTGCTTCAGAAACGGCAGGAAGTACAGTAGTAGAAAGACTTGAAGTTATAACTGCTGGCATGTATGCAAGAGGTATTGCCATACCTAACATTTTACCAAATTCAGACATTGCTTCACTGTGACTAAGTCCTGAAGCAACAAGTCTTGAAGGAATTATTAAAGATTCCGCTAAATCTACTACATTTACAATTAATTTTGAAAAAGTAATGGGTATAGCAGTAATCACTAACGTTTTTGCTATAGAAAAAGCCTCCCATTCTCTTCCATCATAAGACATTTCTCTGTTTATAACTTTCACTTCTTTTTTGTAAAAAAGTATGTACATAAGGAAACTGGCAATTTCACCTGCAGATATGCCAAATATAGCTATTGCTACTAAATACTCAAGTTTAGCTCCTGTGAAAAGTTGGATTAAATATAAAGTTATTGATACGCGCACTATTTGCTCAACAATTTCTGAAACTGAAGCAGGTATCATATTTATAACTCCTTGAAAAAAACCCTTAAACACTGATGAAGAAGCAACAATGATAAGCACAGGAGCAAATATAAGAATTGATAAAAGTGCTCTTGGTTCGTGAAGTAATTCTTTAGCTACGTACGTTGCCTTAAAAAAGAGCAAGGAAGAAATAGCAAAAGCAAATATCAATACTATCAAAAAAGTAATTTTTAAAATTTTAAACACATTTTTTTTGTTTCCTTTTGCTTTTTCTTCCGAAATAAAGCGTGAAGTGACAGCCATCGTGCCAGAAGTTAAAAAAGTTATTGAAACAAAGTATATAGGAAGAACTAATTGATAAATACCCATACCTTCTGGGCCTAACATATTTGATAAAATTATTCTAAAAATAAATCCAATACTCCTGTCTATAATGTTGGCAATAGTCAATATAAAAGCACCGCGAATAAATGACCTCTTGTGCATAAACAACACCTCACAATAGTTTATTCGCGGTGCTTTTTATATATGAAAAAAACCGGCAGTATGCCGGCAGTAAAGGGGGATTAGGGGGAGTTTTTAAATACTTAAATTGAAGGGGGGGTAAGATCTACCATTGTTAATGGCTTTCTCTCACCTGTTGGCAGAGGTGATAAGTTCACATTACCTTTTCTCCGACAAATATTATGCACCATTTGATGAAAAATGTCAAGATTTGATTTAAATATTTTTTTACATGAAATTTTTCATGCAAGTTTTACTTTTAACTATTTGAGTTTAAATAATTTAACACAATGGATAGATGCAACGCTACACCAATTTTAATGCATCCCTCATCCACATTAAATTGATTGCTATGTATAGGTTTATTTATCCCCTTTTCTTTATTCCCACAGCCTAATTTGTAAAAACAGCCAGGAACTTTTTGCAAGAAGTAAGCAAAATCTTCTACTCCCATTGTTGGGAGCACTTCTACCACATTATCTTCCCCCAGCAAAGTTAAAGCAGTTTCTTTTACAAGGTCTGTCATACCTTTGTGATTTACAAGACAAGGGTACCCTCTTGTTCTTTTAAATTCTACTTCCCCTCCCATAGTTTTAGCTGTGTTATGACAAATCCTTTCAACTGTTTTAGCAATTTCATCTCTTTTTTCTTCTTCCATCATTCTTATAATTCCAGACATCCTCACTTTATCCGCTATTATATTCCTTGCATATCCTCCTTCAATAGTACCAATAGTCAGTACCATAGGACTTAGTGGATTTGCTTTTCTGCTAACAACAGTTTGTAATATATTTACAATATTAGCTGCAATTACTATAGCATCTACTGACTTGTGGGGTTCAGCTCCATGACTACTTTTCCCTTTCACAATTATATCTATCATGTCAGAAGAAGCATAAGCTTTTCCATAGGTTATCCCTATTTGTCCCACTTGAAGTTCGGGGTCTACATGTAATCCTATTATAGCATCAACTTTAGGATTTTCTAAAACCCCTTCTTCAATCATCGGAAGAGCGCCGCCTGTTGTTTCTTCTGCTGGTTGAAATATAAATTTAACATTTCCCTTCAACTCATCCTTTATATTTGCCAAAAGTTTAGCTGTGCCAAGAAGTATAGCTGTATGAACATCATGTCCACAAGCATGCATTCTTCCTGGAATTTGCGATGCATATTCTACATCATTTTCTTCTTGAATTGGAAGAGCATCCATATCTGCTCTTATAGCTATCGTTCTGCTTCCATTGCCTTTAAGTGTACCTATAACGCCAGTTTTAGCAATTCTTTCTACCTCAATCCCTAAATTTTTTAAATAATCATAAACAATTTCAGAAGTTTTTGTTTCTTCAAAACCTAATTCAGGGTACATGTGTATTTTTCGTCTTAATTCTATTACTTCTTTTTCTACTTTTTTAACTTCTTTGAGAATATCCATCCCAAATCCCACCTGTTAATATTTTTCTATGTCTACATGCAAAACATTCTCAATTTTCTCGCCTAATAGCATTTCTGCCGTTTTGATAAAATTATCTTTATCTCCACTTACAAAAAATTTTGTCTTGCCAATGTTTTGAATATTAAATAAATCTCTCCTTAATAAATAATCTTTAACATCATAGGCTAATTTAATTGCAGGGTCTACTATTTTTACATTTTCTCCCACTATTTCTTCTATAACTTCCATCATTAAAGGATAATGAGTACAACCTAAAACAAGAGTATCTATATCTCTTTCTCTTAATTCTTTTAAACAATTAGAAGCAGTTTCAAAAGCTATTGGAGAATTGTATAATCCTTTTTCAATAAGAGGGACAAATTCCGGACATGCCTTTTGGTAAACTTTAATATTTTTATCAATAATTTTTATATTCTTTTCATAGCTTTTGCTTTCAACAGTTCTTGTAGTTGCAATAACACCTATTTTTTTGTTTATAGTATATAGGGCAGCGCTCTCTGCTCCCGCTTTTAAAACATCAAAAAGAACCACATCATATTCGCTTTTATTTATAACTGCACAAGTAGTATTACAAGCTATTACTACTGCTTTGACTTTTTGTTCTCTCATAAAATTTAAAATCTGTTTTGCAAATTTTTTTATCTCTTCTTCACTTCTATCGCCATAGGGAACTCTTTTTGTATCACCAAAGTAAATATAATCTTCTCCAGGTAAAACCTCAACAAGTCTTTTTAGTACTGTAAGTCCTCCCACTCCGGAGTCAAAAATGCCTATTGGTCGTAAGTCCATTTCATCACATCCTAATAAAAATTTAAGTCAATTAATTATATACACCATGGTAGTTATTTATATCATAATTCATTACTTATTTTCTGTACAAAATTGAAAAATAATCTTTTTTTCCAGTCATTTCACAAAGAAGTGACAAAGTTTTGTTTTGATTGTACACATACTCCCCCCATTTTAAAAATTAAGACACACGTTAGAAGATATTATACCATAATTTTAGCCAATTAAAAATGCCAGGTTTACACCTGGCTCAATAAAGCGATATCTTTTCTATAATACATTCCATCAAAGCGTATTTTTTCAATCTCCTTATAAACTTTTTCTCTCGCTTCCTCATACGAATCCCCTATTGTAGTAACAGCAAGTACCCTTCCACCCGATGTGGTAATTTTACCATCTTTTAATGCCGTTCCTGCGTGGTATACAAAGGCCTCTTTTACTTTTTCTAACCCCGTTATCTCAAAACCTATCTGATATTCCCCGGGGTAACCGTTTGATACCGCAACAACACATACAGCCTTTTTGTTTTCCCATTCAATTTGTATTTTATCAAGTTTTCCTTCTATGGTAGCTTCCATTATATCAATAAGGTCTGTTTTTAAAAGGGGCAGTACAACTTGTGTTTCAGGGTCTCCAAATCTTGCATTGAATTCTAAAACCTTAGGCCCTTCTTCTGTAAGCATTAAACCTGCGTACAACACTCCTTTATATACAATGCCTTCTTTTTGAAGTGCCTTTACCATTGGTTTTAAAATACTTTCCATTACTTCTTTTAAAGTTTCTTCCTCAAGATAAGGATTTGGTGCAATGCTTCCCATACCTCCAGTGTTAGGACCTTTGTCTCCTTCATAGACCTTTTTGTAATCCATAGCAGAAACCATAGGTAAAATATTTTCTCCATCTGTAAACGCGAATACTGACGCTTCTTTTCCAAAAAGCATCTCTTCTATTATTACTATATCTCCTGATGCACCAAAAATCCTTTTTTTCATCATTAAATCAAGAGCCTCTTTTGCCTCTATAAAATCTTTTACAATAAACACTCCTTTACCCTGTGCCAGTCCATCTGCTTTCATCACAACAGGATACCATGTCTCTTTCAAAAATTTCAGAACCTCCTGATACTTGTCAAAGGCTTTAAACCTTCCAGTAGGAATATTGTATTTAGAAAGAAGCTGTTTAGTAAAATATTTGCTCCCCTCAATAGCCGCAGCACTTTTATTAGGCCCAAAGATTTTAAGCCCTGCTTTTTCAAATTCATCCACAATACCTTGAACCAGTGGCATCTCTGGCCCTACAACTGTTAAATCAATGTTATTTTTTATAGCAAATTCTTTAAGCCTTTCAATATCACCAACTTTTATGTCAACACATTCTGCCAAAAGACCTATGCCAGCATTTCCGGGAGCACAGTAGATTTTATCTACTTTAGAACTTTGTGAAAGTTTGTGAACAATTGCATGTTCTCTTCCTCCGCCCCCTATGACTAAAACCTTCATACTAAATCCTCCTCAATGTTTAAAGTGCCTTATGCCAGTAAATATCATTGATATGCCACCTTTGTCTGCAGCTTCAATTGATAGTTCATCGTTTTTTGAACCACCCGGCTGGATTATAGCAGTTATACCAGCCTTTGAAGCTACCTCCACAACATCTGGAAATGGGAAAAAGGCATCTGATGCAAGGACACTTCCCTTTGCTTTTTCGCCTGCTTGTTTGATTGCTTGTTCTGTCGGCCATATCCTGTTGACTTGTCCCACGCCAATACCTACTGTAGCTCCATCTTTTGCTAAAACAATCGCATTGGATTTTACGTGCTTTACTACCTTCCAGGCAAACCTTAAATCTTCCATCTCTTTTTGAGTAGGTGCTTTTTTAGTAACTACTTTCAAATTATTCTCATCTAAATCTATTTCATCCTTTTCTTGAACTAAAAGTCCGCCTTCTACTTTCTTTAAATCATATTCTTTTTCATATCCTTCTTTTAACCTCAATATCCTTAAGTTTTTCTTTTTCCTTAAAATCTCTAAAGCCTCTTCTTCAAAGTCTGGAGCAATTACTATTTCTAAGAATATTTTTATAAGTTCTTCAGCTGTTTTAACATCTACAGTTCTATTTAATGCTACAATTCCCCCAAAAATAGAAACAGGATCACTCTCATAAGCTTTTAAGTAAGCATTGTATATATTATCTGCAATAGCTACTCCACAAGGATTTGTGTGCTTTACCGCAACTGCTGCAGGCTCTTTAAACTCTCTTAGAAGCTCTATTGCGGCATTTGCATCGTTTATATTGTTAAAAGAAAGCTCTTTACCGTGAAGCTTAACACATTCTGCAATGCCATAGGCTTTTATAGGATTTTTATAAAAAGCTGCTTTTTGATGAGGATTCTCACCATATCTCATGTCTTGAGCTTTTTCATAGGCAAAGGCCATAACTTCGGGAAACTCTATGTTATTTTTTTGTATCAAATAGTTGTATATCAAAGAATCGTAAAGGGCTGTATGACCAAAAGCTTTTGCTGCCAGATAAAATCTGGTCTCTTCTTTTGTATTGCCATATTGTTTTATTTCTTCAATGACTGTATCATAATCCTTTGGATCTACAAGAATAGTCACATATTTGTAGTTTTTAGCTGCAGCCCTTATCATTGACGGGCCACCAATGTCTATATTTTCTATTGCTTCTTCTAAAGTCACATTTTCTTTGAGGATTGTTTCTTTAAAAGGATATAAATTTATGACAACTATATCTATTGGTTCAATGTCATGTTCTTTTAAAGCTTTAATGTGCTCTTCATTGTCTCTTATTGCAAGAAGCCCTCCATGAATTTTAGGGTGAAGCGTTTTTACTCTCCCGTCCATAATTTCAGGGAAACCTGTTATGTCTGACACTTTTATTACATTTACTCCATTTTCTTTAAGAAGGTTATAAGTCCCACCTGTTGATATGACTTCATATCCTAATCCATTTAGCTTTTTAGCAAATTCAACTATGCCTTCTTTTTTTGAAACACTTATTAACGCTTTTTTGGCCATAAGATCGCCTCCTTTTTTCTATTTTTATGATCCGTTCGAGTTTAAGATATATCTGTGTCAAGATTTTTCACAGTCCCTATAATATCCTTACTTTCCTTCCTTCGACTTTTAATTTCCCCTCCGTAAAAAGCTTAACTGCATAAGGTAAAACCTTGTGTTCTACTTCCAGCACTTTTTTTGCAATAGTCTCTGGCGTATCTTCTTCATCAATTTTCACGACTTCTTGAAGAATAATTGGGCCTGTATCTGCTCCCTGGTCAACAAAGTGCACTGTACAGCCGGTGTATTTTACTCCGTATTCATAAACCGCCTGATGTACCTTCATTCCATAAAATCCTTTGCCACAAAAGGCAGGAATAAGTGAGGGATGTATATTTATTATCTTGTTTTCAAATCTTTCTACAATTTCCCCACTGAGAATTGTCAAAAAACCTGCAAGAATTATTCCATCAGGACTCAATTTTTCAAGAAGTTTTAATAACTCTTCCTGAAAATTTTCTTTTAATTCTTTTTTGGGGAGGCAGTAAGTAGCAATTCCGTGTTTTTTTGCCCTTTCAAGAGCATAAGCTCCTTTTTTATCACTAATGACAGCAATTATCCTGGCATTTATATATCCTTCTTCAATGGCATCAATTATTGACTGCAAATCAGTCCCGTTACCTGATGCCATCACCACAAGGTTCATAAAATTACACCGCCTTCGCTTTCTACTATCTCCCCTATTATATAAGCTTTTTCACCTATGCCATTTAATTTTTCTAAAGCCTTATCTACATCAGACGGGTCAACTATAACTATCATTCCAATCCCCATATTAAAAGTGCGATACATTTCTCTTTCTTCAATATCTCCCAATCTTTGAATTAAATTAAAAATAGCTGGAATTTCCCAACTTCCTTTGTTTATTTTTGCAGCTATACTTTTTCTTAGTATTCTTGGAATATTATCAATAAAACCTCCACCGGTAATATGAGCCATCCCTTTAATTTTTAACCCTTTTAAAGCCTCTATTGACTTGACATATATTTTTGTAGGAGTAAGGAGTGCCTCTCCTAAATTTATCCCAAGCTCTGGTATAAAGTCTTTTACTGAAAAATTGTTTTTCTCAAAGAAAATCTTTCTCACTAAAGAATATCCATTGCTATGAATTCCAGAAGAGGCAAGCCCAATTATGGCATCTCCTTCTTTTATTAATTTTGTATCAATCAGCTCTTCTTTTTCTGCTATTCCTACACAAAAGCCTGCTAAATCGTACTCTCCTTCTTTATAAAAGCCTGGAAGTTCTGCTGTCTCTCCTCCTATCAGAGCACACCCGGCTATTTTACAACCTTCTGCTATTCCTTTGATTACTTCTACTGCAGTCTCACTTTTTAACTTTCCTGTAGCAAAATAATCAAGAAAAAACAAAGGCTTAGCCCCAGTTACAATAATGTCATTTACACACATAGCTACAAGGTCTATCCCTACAGTATCGTGTTTGTCCATCATAAAGGCTATTTTAAGTTTTGTCCCAACTCCATCAGTGCTGGATATAAGTACAGGATTTTTATAATTTTTTATCTCAATAAGACCAGCAAAACCTCCTATCCCTTCTAAAACATATTCATTTAAGGTTTGCTTAGCTATTGGCTTTATCATCTCCACCAGTTTATTGCCTTCATCTATATTTACCCCAGCATCTTTATAATTCATAATTATACACCTACTTTTTATGTTTTCTCAAAAAGATACTTGTTTCCTTCTTTTGGAACATACATAGGATAGTCGCCATCAAAGCAACCTGTGCAAATAAATTTAAGTCCTACACTTTTTATAAGCCCTTCAATGCTTAAAAACTGTAAGCTGTCAGCCCCTATTACTTTGCATATCTCTTCAACTGACATCCTCGCCGCTATCAGTTCTTTTTTTGTCGGGGTATCAATTCCAAAGTAGCAGGAATATTTAACAGGAGGTGAACTTATCCTCACATGAACTTCTTTTGCCCCTCCATTTTTTAGTAGACTCACTAATCTTTTCATAGTTGTGCCTCTAACAATTGAATCATCTATTAAAACTATCCTTTTGCCTTGTATCAATTCTTTTAAAACATTTAACTTTATTCTCACTCCTGTCTCTCTATCCCTTTGGTCGGGAGCAATAAAAGTTCTGCCAACGTATTTATTTTTTATAAGTCCTTCCCCCATTGGTATACCTGTTTTGAGAGAATAACCTCTTGCAGCAGCAACACCTGAATCTGGAACTGGTACTACTAAGTCTGCATCTACAGGTGCTTCTTCAGCTAATCTTTTCCCCATCTCCAATCGTGTAAAATAAACACTTTTTCTATCTATGACACTGTCAGGTCTAGCAAAATAGATGTATTCAAAAACACAAGGCTTCTTTTTTTCTTCTCCTTCTAACTTAACAGACTCTATTCCTTTTCCATCAATTATAACTATTTCTCCTGCTTCTACATCTCGTATCAACTCTGCTCCTATTACGTCAAAGGCACAAGACTCAGAAGATAAGAAATAAGTGTCATCTTTTTTACCTATACAAAGAGGCCTTATACTGTTTACATCTCTTATCCCTATTAATTTATTGGCTGCTAAAATCACCAAAGCATATGAACCTTTTATTTGTTTTATTGTTTCCTTGAGGGCTTCTATTAAGCCCTTTTGGAAATTCTTCGCAATTAAATGAAGAATTATTTCGCTATCTGTTGTAGTTTGAAATATTCTACCGTCATCCTCCAATTGACCCCTTAACTCTTTTGCGTTTATCAAATTGCCATTATGGGCAAGAGCCATATATTCATTTTTAAAATTAGCAACGAGGGGTTGAGCATTTATAATGTCATTGCTGCCCGTAGTAGAATACCTTACATGGCCTATCCCCATTTTTCCCTCTAATGTCTTTAAATTTTCCTTATTAAAGACCTCACTGACAAGTCCCAACCCCTTAATACAATTTATTTTTTCGCCATCATAAATAGCTATACCTGAACTTTCCTGCCCTCTGTGCTGCAAGGCTTGTAAGCCATAATAGATATAAGAAGTAACTGAAGTGGATAAACTAAAGGCACCAAAAACACCACATTCCTCTTTTAATTTCTCTCCATTTCCCATTTTATTCTCCCTCTCCAGCTTTCCTCTAAGGCCTCCAAAGGAAGGTCTATTATTCTTTTACCATTTACATCAATTACTATATCTTTACCCTCTACAACTCCTACTTTTTGCGCTGGAACTTGGTATTCATAAGCTATTTTTAACACTTCATCTACCTTTTCAGGACTTGCAGTAATTAATGCTCTTGATTGAGATTCAGAGAACAACTCTACATCCTCTCTAAGAGAAGTTTGTAGCGAAATTTTTGCACCTTTTTTGCCTGCAATTGCACTTTCAACCAAGGCAGCCGCAAAACCGCCCTCTGATATGTCATGAGAAGACTTAATTAAGCCTTCATCAATAAGTTTTAACACCAATTCTTGCAATCTTTTTTCCTCTTCCAAGTCTATTCGAGGTGGTTGCCCTTTTACCATTCCAAAGCAAACTTTAAGATACTCACTTCCTCCAAGCTCTCCTTTATTCTTACCTAAAATTATAATTACATCGCTTTCTTTTTTAAAGTCCATTGTACAAATTTTTGATACATCCTCTATAAGTCCTGCCATTCCTATTACAGGAGTAGGATAAATGGCCTCTCCCTCATTTTCATTGTAAAGACTGACATTTCCGCTTACCACAGGGATTTGAAGTGTTTCACAGGCTTTAGCTATTCCAAATATAGAATTTTTTAACTGCCAATATATTTCTTTCTTTTCCGGATTGCCAAAATTCAAACAATCCGTAACCCCTATAGGCTTAGCACCAACCATACAAAGATTTCGAGCTGCCTCTGCTACAGCAACTTGAGAACCTATATAGGGATCTAAATAACAATATCTACCATTGCAGTCCGTTGTCAATGCAACAGCTTTCTTTGTACCTTTTATCCTCACAACAGCTGCATCCATACCTGGAGTTATTACTGTGTCTGTCCTCACCATATAATCATATTGACTGTATATCCATTCTTTACTTGCAATATTTAAAGAAGAAATTACATCTTTTAGAGCTTTATTCATATCCTCTGGAGGTTTTACCTCATTTATATCCAACTTATTGACATCTTCTTGCCATTTAGGCACTTCTTCTTCTCTCACATATTGTGGAGCACCTTCTGTTAAAGACTTGGCTGGAACTTCCGCAACTATTTTTCCCTCTTTAATCACTCTTATCATTCCATCATCAGTGATTTTCCCTATTGTGGCGGCATTCAGTCCCCATTTTTTAAATACCTTTTGTACATCTTCTTCCTTGCCTTTCTCTACTACAACCAACATCCTCTCTTGAGATTCAGAAAGCATTATTTCATAAGGTGTCATTTCCTTTTCTCTCAAAGGTACTTTATCAAGGTCAATTTCCATTCCAACTCCACCGCGGGAAGCCATCTCGCAAGAAGAAGAGGTAAGACCTGCCGCTCCCATATCTTGTATAGCAACTACGGCATCTGTTTCAAAAAGTTCTAGACATGCCTCTAGAAGCAGTTTTTCCATAAAAGGGTCGCCAACTTGAACAGAAGGTCTTTTTTCTTCTGATTCCTCGCTTAATTCCTGAGAAGCAAAACTTGCACCTCCAATACCGTCTCTCCCCGTAGTAGCACCTACTATCATAACAGGGTTACCTATACCTTTTGCTATCCCTTTTTTTATTTTGTCTTTTTCTACAATTCCTACACACATCGCATTTACTAAAGGATTTCCTTTGTAACTTTCTTCAAAATAGGTATCTCCACCTACTGTAGGAATTCCTATGCAATTTCCATAATCCCCTATACCGGCTACCACGTTTTCGATGAGATATTTAGTCCTTTTATCCTCAGGAATTCCAAATCTCAAAGAATCCAAAAGAGCAATTGGCCTTGCTCCCATTGTAAATATATCTCTTATTATTCCCCCGACACCTGTGGCTGCTCCTTGATAGGGTTCAATCGCAGAAGGGTGATTATGGCTTTCTATCTTCATCACAACTGCCAAATTATCTCCAATATCCAATATTCCTGCATTTTCTCCCGGTCCTTGTATTACTCTTTCACCTTTTGTAGGTAAATATTTTAAAAGAGGTTTAGAATTTTTATAGGCACAATGTTCAGACCACATAACACTATACATACCTAATTCAGTTATATTAGGCTCTCTTCCTAATATCGAAATAATTTTTTCATACTCCTCATCAGTAAGTCCTAATTCTCTCCATATTTTATCCATCCTTAAACCCCGCCTTTTACAAAATTATCCACTATTGATCCTAATATATAAAGCCCGTCAGTATTACCCAGCAAGGGGGCATAAGCTCTCTCTGGATGAGGCATCATTCCTAAAACATTTCCTTTTTTATTTATAACTCCGGCTATTCTATCAACAGAGCCGTTGATATTTTCTTTGTACCTAAAAACAATTTGATTGTTCTCTTTTAATTCTCGTAAAGTTTTGTCATCTACATAATAATTGCCTTCTCCATGAGCAATTGGAAGTAAAATCTCCTGCCCTTTTTTAAGCCTTGTAGTAAAAGGAGTCTTATCATTTTCAACTATTATACTGACAGTCTTGCAAATAAATTTCAGCCCTTCATTTTTTCTCAAAGCTCCCGGCAAAAGCCCTGCTTCTGTAAGTATCTGAAATCCGTTGCATATGCCTATAATAAATTTTCCTTTTTCTGCTTCTTCACTGACAGCTTCCATGACAGGCGAAAACCTCGCAATAGCCCCTGCCCTCAAATAATCACCATAAGAAAATCCTCCTGGTAACATTATAACATCATACTTACTCAAATTTTTTTCTTGATGCCACACATATTCTACTTCTTCACCAAGCCCATCTTTAACAGCATAATAGCAGTCCACATCGCAATTGGACCCTGGAAAAACTATAACAGCAAATTTCATCTTTATCCCTCCACAATTTCAAAGGTGTAATCTTCAATAATTGGGTTTGTCAGTATCCTTTTGCACATCTCATCTACTTTATCCTTTAGGAGGGATAAATCGCCATCCTCAAAAGTTAATTCTATATATTTCCCAACCCGCACCTCTTTTACTTCTTCGTACCCTAATGAGTGCAAAGCTCCCTTCACTGCTTTTCCTTGAGGGTCAAGTATTCCCTTTTTTAAAGTTATATAGACTTTTGCAATTAGCACTTTTACATACCTCCAAGTCTTTTTAAAATTTCTAAATATGCTTCTTCTACTTTACCCAAATCTTTTCTAAATCTATCTTTATCAAGTTTTTCCATAGTGTTTTTGTCCCAAAATCTGCAAGTATCAGGAGAAATTTCATCAGCTAATAATATTCCTTCATTACTTTTGCCAAATTCTAATTTAAAATCTACCAAAATAATGTCTTTAGATAAAAAATATTCTGATAAAATTTTGTTGACTTTAAACGTCATTCCTGTCATAATTTCGATCTCTTCTTTGGTGGCTAATTCGAGAGCTTGTATGTGATATTCATTAATCATTGGGTCTTTCAATTCATCATTTTTATAGGAGAATTCTAATACAGGCGTTTTAAACTTTAGTCCTTCTTCAAGGCCTAATCTTTTACAAATACTTCCCGCTGCATAATTTCTCACGATAACTTCCAAAGGAAAAATTTCAACCTTTTTAACCAACATTTCCCTATCACTAAGTCTTTTCACATAATGGGTGGGTATATTATTTTTTTCTAATAATGTAAATAAAATTGCAGAAACTTTGTTATTTACTACTCCTTTTTCGGCAATTGTGCCCTTCTTTAAGCCATTAAAAGCAGTTGCATCATCTTTATATTCGATGATATAAAAGTTTTCTTCCTCTGTCTTATAGACTTTTTTGGCTTTTCCTTCATAAAGTAATTCTCTTTTTTCCATATTTATCTCCTCCAATCTCTTAATTATTTAACACTTCTTCAGCCATTTTTTCCCTATAATCAGCTAAGGCTTCCTTCAAATAAGTATACTTCAAAGAGAGAATATGACAAGCTAAAAGTGCTGCATTTTCTGCTCCATCTATAGCCACAGTTGCAACAGGAATACCTTTAGGCATTTGAACTATTGATAAAAGGGAGTCAAGACCATCTAAAGTAGAAGACTTTATGGGAAGACCAATAACGGGCAAGAGTGTATAAGAAGCAATAACTCCAGGCAGATGAGCAGCCTTTCCTGCACCTGCAATGATTATATCATAATATTTATCCGCATTTACAGCAAACTCTTGTGTCTCAAAGGGAGTCCTATGGGCAGACAACACTTTAACATCATAGGAAATTTCAAATTCTTCAAGAATTTTTGTGCATCTTTCAACTACAGGCAAATCAGATTTACTTCCAACAACTATAGCCACCTTTGGCATTTTTATACCTCCTTTTCTTTTAAGCCCCCAATTAGTAAGTTACTAATTGGGGGCTTATTTTTACTCTGACAAAGTTATAAATCTCAATATGAATAAAATTGCAAGAACATAAACTATTGGGTGAATTTCTTTTGCCTTTCCTGAAGCAATTTTTACGATAGGGTATGCAACAAGACCTGCAGCAATACCATTAGCAATGCTAAAAGTGAAAGGCATAGCAATTATAGTAAGAAAAGCTGGCATAGCCTCTGTAAAATCTTCAAAACTTATCTTTTTAATAGAGCCCATCATCAAAACGCCAACAATAATAAGAGCAGGAGCAGTTGCCTCTGTAGGAACAAGCAAAGCTATTGGTGAGAAAAATAGTGCTACCAAGAACAAAATGCCTGTCACAAAAGCAGTAAGTCCCGTTCTACCACCTTCTGCAATACCTGCAGCACTCTCAACGTAAGTAGTCACAGTAGAAGTTCCCAAAAGTGACCCTATCGTGGTAGCAATAGCATCCGCCATTAGTCCTTTTTTCATATTAGGCATTTTACCATTTTCATCTAACATTCCTGCTTTTGATCCTGTTCCTATAAAGGTCCCTATGGTATCAAATAAATCTACAAAAGCAAAAGACAACACTACATATAGCACACTTGTAACTAAAGAAATAAAGCCGATATTCTCACCAATTCCCAAAAGCCCTTTTATATCGAGTTTGAAAAATGTAGGTGCAAGACTTGGTGGCATTTTAATTATGCTAAAATCAGAGGGTAATTTCACTATTCCAGTAAAAAGTCCCAATACTGTAGTTATCAATATGCCAAGAAGTATTGAACCTTTTACGTTTCTTGACATCAATATCCCGGTTATAAAAAGTCCCGCAATAGCAAGAAGTGTCCCAGGATTAGTTAAATCACCAAATCCAATGTATGTTGCTTGATTTGGTACAATTATTCCAGAATTTTTAAGTCCAATAAAAGCTATAAATAATCCTATACCCGCACTTACTGCATATTTTAAAGACAAAGGAATAGCATCGACAATCATTTCACGTATTCCAGTCAAAGTAATCAAAATAAATATAATTCCTGAGAAAAAAACTGCAGCTAAAGCCTCTTGCCAAGTATAACCCATTGTCAAAACGACTGTATAAGTAAAGAAAGCGTTAAGTCCCATTCCTGGAGCTTGTGCAAAAGGGTAATTGGCATACAAAGCCATCATAAAAGTGCCAATAGCTGCTGAAAGACAAGTTGCTACAAATACCGCTCCTGCATCCATCCCTGCTTCTTTTAGTATAATGGGGTTTACAAACATAATATAAGCCATTGTTATAAATGTGGTAATCCCAGCTAATATTTCTGTTTTTACATTAGTACTATAGTTTTCTAGCCTCCATATCCTATTCGCTAGATTCTCTAAAGAATTTTTGTTTCTCATTTTACTCACCTTTTCCATCATAATCCTCCTCTTCTATATTATTTTGCAACTTGTGGGACAATTTAAAACAAATAAACCCGGCAAGAATAGATTTCCCATTAAGTTAAGATACGAGTGAAACCTATCCTCCCGGGCTTTTGTCCCTAAGGTGTGGTATATAAAAATATACCTGTACCGCTCGGTCCGAACACCTACAAATAGGCTGGAACCCTAGGTACACTTTCACTCATAGTCGAACAATTTACGGTTGTTCGGTAGAGACTCTCGAGCCATATTCTCGAGATTATATGAGTGAAATTTATTCAGTTGTCCTGTTTTTATCTTATCAACTTTTTTAATATTAGTCAACCCCATTTGCGAATTTTTAAATAAAAAATTAAAATAATGTTCGGATTTTTATTCCCACTCTATGGTTGCTGGAGGCTTTGAAGTAATATCGTAAAGCACTCTGTTTACTCCTGGGACTTCATTAGTAATGCTTGTTGATATGCTTTCCAAAATTTCATAAGGAAGCTTTGTCCAATCCGCTGTCATTCCATCGTAGCTATCTACTACCCTCAAAATTATGGCATAAGCGTAAGTTCTTTCATCTCCCATAACTCCAACACTTTTTACGCCAGGCAAAACTGCAAAAGATTGCCACACTTTATTATACCAGCCAAATTTTTTCATCTCTCTTAGAACTATGCTGTCAGCTTGCCTTAAAATTTCTAACTTTTCTTCTGTAACTTCTCCGAGGATCCTGACTGCAAGGCCTGGGCCGGGGAATGGCTGCCTATATAATATTTCCTCAGGAATTCCTAATTCTTTTCCTACTTGCCTCACTTCATCTTTAAAAAGCATTTTCAAAGGTTCAATAAGTTCAAAGCCTATATCTTCAGGCAAACCTCCCACATTGTGATGGCTTTTAATAGTGGAAGATACACCATTGCCACTTTCTATTACATCAGGATACAAAGTCCCTTGCACCAAAAACTTAACGTCTCCTATTTTTAAAGCTTCTTCTTTAAAAACTTCTATAAAAACATTACCAATAATTTTTCTCTTTTCTTCTGGATCCGTAACTCCTTTAAGCCGTGACAAAAATCTATCCTTTGCATCTACCCGGATTATGTTCATGTCATAATTCTTTCTAAAAGTTTCGATAACCATATCTCCTTCATTTTTCCTTAAAAGCCCAGTATCAACAAAAATGCACACCAATTGGTCGTGAATGGCTCTGTCTACTAAAACAGCAGCAACCGAAGAATCTACACCACCAGACAGAGCGCATACAGCTTTGTGCTTTCCTACTTTTGCTTTTATTTCTTTTACTGTCTGCTCAATCAAAGAATCCATTGTCCAATCTGCCGCACAATCACATACTTCAAATAAGAAATTTCTTATGATCTCTGTTCCTCTATGGGTATGTGAAACTTCAGGATGGAATTGAACTGCGTACAATTTCTTTTCTACATTCGCAATAGCTGCAATTGGGCAATTGTCAGTAGAAGCTACCACCTTAAAATCTGGAGGGGGAAGTTCTATGTGATCAGTATGACTCATCCAAACAATAGTGTCTCTTTCTATGCCTTTAAACAAAGGGATAGTATTGTTTAAAACAATTTCTGTCTTGCCATATTCCTTCACAGGTGCTGGAGCAACTTTTCCACCTAAAAGCTCTGTCATAAGTTGTGCACCATAACATATACCTAGCACAGGATATCCTAATTCGAAAATCCGCTTATCGCATTTAGGAGCATTTTTTGCATATACACTAGCAGGTCCTCCAGAAAGAACAATTCCCTTTGGCTCTTTTTTTCGTACTTCCTCTGGAGAAATATTGTAAGGAACAATCTCGCAAAAGACATTTGCTTCTCTTATTCTCCTCGCTATTAATTGTGTGTATTGGCCTCCAAAATCTAAAACTAACACTACTTCCCGTTTAATCCCCATTAAAATCCTCCTCTTTATCTCAAATTATAATTAGGAGCTTCCTTTGTAATAATTATATCATGAGGATGACTTTCAGTTAATCCTGCCTGTGTTATTTTTACAAACTTTGTTTTTGTCCTAAGTTCTTCAATATTGCGAACACCACAATATCCCATCCCTGCTCTTAAACCACCAACTAATTGATACACTGTATCTTTTAAAGGTCCCTTATAAGGTACTCTTCCTTCTACCCCTTCTGGTACAAATTTTGTTACATCTTCTTGGAAATATCTATCTGAGCTTCCTTCCTTCATTGCTCCTAAAGACCCCATGCCTCTGTAGACCTTATAGCTTCTTCCTTGATATATCTCTATTTCGCCGGGACTTTCTTCTGTTCCTGCAAAAAGGCTTCCCAGCATAACTACAGAAGCTCCCGCCGCAATGGCTTTTACAATATCACCTGAATACTTAATCCCTCCATCTGCAATTATAGGAATACCGTATTTATCAGCTTCTTGAGCACAATCGTAAATAGCAGTGATTTGAGGAACTCCTACTCCAGCGATCACTCTCGTAGTACAGATTGACCCTGGTCCAATGCCAACTTTTACGCAATCTGCCCCTCTCTCTATCAAATCCCTCGTGGCTTCAGCAGTAGCCACATTTCCTGCTATCAACTGCAGTTCTGGATATTTTTCTTTTATTTTAGAGACAGCATCTAAAACCCCTTTAGAATGACCGTGAGCTGTATCTATCACGATAGCGTCTACACCTGCTTCTACTAATGCTTTGACTCTATCCATCATGTCTTTTCCAACACCGACAGCAGCCGCCACCAGAAGCCTTCCTTTACTATCTTTTGCCGCATTCGGAAATTCAACCGCTTTTTCTATATCTTTTATAGTAATAAGCCCTTTTAAGACGTTGTTTTCATCTACTAAAGGTAATTTTTCTATTTTGTGTTTTTTTAGTATCTGCCTTGCTTCCTCTAGAGTAGTTCCAGGAGGAGCAGTAACCAAATTGTCTTTTGTCATAACTTCTTTTATTGGTTTATTCAAATCATCTTCAAATCTTATATCGCGATTAGTAATTATTCCTACAAGTTTTGAATCAACAGTGATAGGTACTCCTGAAATTTTATACCTCGCCATAAGTTCAGCTGCGTCCTTAATAGTATGGTCAGGAGTAAGCGAGAAAGGGTCCGTTATGACACCATGTTCTGACCTTTTGACCTTGTCAACCTCTAAAGCTTGTCTTTCTATAGACATGTTTTTGTGAATTACACCTATGCCACCTTCTCTTGCTATAGCAATTGCAAGTTTGGATTCTGTAACAGTGTCCATTCCAGCACTCATCAAAGGAATGTTTAAAGTAATTTTTTTAGTAAGCTTTGTTTTTAAATCCACATCTTTAGGAAGAACATCAGATTTAGCAGGAATTAAAAGAACATCGTCAAAAGTTAAACCCTCTTTAACAAACTTTTCCTCCATATTTTACATCTCCCTTTTTAATTTTATTATAACATATCATTAGCAAAATTTTTTTGAACGTCATAAAATTTACAAAATTACCGTGGTCGTTTATAAATAAAAGCCCGAGGGTAGAATTTTCCTCAGGCCAAAAAGGCAACAACAAATTCCACCCATAGTAAAGCAGTTTACGGCTGCTTTGTAGAAACTCCCGTGCCATATTCACGGGATTATATGAGTTTCTTTAATAAAACTATTAACTTGTTAGATGAATAGTTTATTATTCAATATAACAAATTTACTTTGCTATGTCAACAATACAAAAAAACTGCGTTATCCATGTCAAGACTTTGTACCTCAAACATCCATTTTTACACGAGCAATCCACAAAAAAATTAAAAGGATTCTGACTTCTGGTCAGAATCCTTAACATTTCTGTTTCCCAAAACAATGGTGCGCCCGAGAGGACTCGAACCTCCGGCACGCAGTTTAGGAAACTGCTGCTCTATCCTGCTGAGCTACGGGCGCTTAAAAACTTATTACAGAAGTATTTTATCAGACAATTATAAAGCTGTCAAGGCCAAATAACTAAAAAGGGGACCAAGCTTTCGCTTAGACCCCTTTTTAATTACATCATATCCATTCCTGCACCGGGATTAGGTGTTGTATTCTTCTCTGGTATATCTACCACTACTGCTTCTGTTGTAAGTATCATTGAAGCAATTGATGCAGCATTTTGTAAAGCTGTCCTTGTAACCTTTGTTGGGTCTACGATACCTGCTTTGAACATGTCTGTAAACTCTTCCTTGTAAGCATCATATCCGAAGTGAGGATCTTTAGCAGCCTTTATTTTTTCTATTATTACAGAACCATCAACACCAGCATTTGCTGCAATTTGCCTTACAGGTTCTTCTAATGCCCTTAAAACTATTTTAGCACCTGTCTTGAAATCGCCATCTAAAGAGTCAACTACTTTTTGCACATCTTCTATTACATTTAAAAGTGCAATTCCGCCACCGGGTACTATACCTTCTTCTACTGCTGCTTTTGTAGCCGCCAATGCGTCTTCAATTCTGTGTTTCTTTTCTTTAAGCTCTGTTTCAGTCGCAGCACCAGCTTGAATAACAGCTACGCCACCTGCTAATTTTGCCAATCTTTCTTGTAATTTTTCTCTATCATAATCAGAAGTAGTTTCTTCAATCTGAGCTTTAATTTGATTTACTCTCTTCTTAATTTCTGCAGCATCGCCTGCTCCGCCTACAATTGTGGTATTCTCTTTTGTAACTTTCACTTGTCTTGCACGGCCAAGCATATCTAATCTCACATCTTTTAAGTCGTAACCTAATTCTTCTGAAATTACTTGACCACCTGTGAGTATTGCTATATCTTGTAACATTTCTTTTCTTCTGTCGCCAAAGCCAGGAGCTTTTACTGCAACACAAGTAAATGTACCTCTCAATTTGTTGACAACTAATGTTGCCAAAGCTTCTCCTTCTACATCATCAGCTATAATAAGGAGTTTTTTACCCTGTTGTACTATTTGTTCCAAAAGTGGCAACAAGTCTTGGACATTTGAAAGTTTTTTGTCTGTTATGAGTATAACAGGCTCCTCTAATACTGCTTCCATTTTTTCAGCATCAGTTACCATGTATGGAGAAATATATCCTCTATCAAATTGCATTCCTTCAACAACCTCAAGGGTTGTACCTAAAGTCTTTGATTCTTCAACAGTTATAACTCCATCTTTACCTACTTTGTCCATTGCTTCGGCAATGAGATTGCCTATCTCTTCATCAGCAGCAGATATAGAAGCAACGTGAGCAATTGATTCTTTATTATCAATAGGTTTGGATATCCTCTTTAACCCCTCAACTGCAGCATCTACAGCCTTCGCAATACCTCTTCTTAAAAGCATTGGGTTAGCTCCTGCAGCAAGGTTTTTGAGTCCCTCGCGAACCATAGCCTGAGCTAGAAGCGTTGCAGTGGTTGTACCGTCTCCTGCAACATCGTTAGTTTTTGTAGCCACTTCTTTCAAAAGCTGCGCACCTTGATTTTCAAATGGATCTTCTAATTCAATTTCTCTTGCAATGGTAACACCATCATTTGTAACCGTAGGTGAACCATATTTTTTGTCCAATACTACATTACGCCCTCTTGGACCCAATGTAACTTTTACAGTATCTGCAACTGCATTAACTCCTCTTTCTAATGCTCTGCGGGCTTCTTCTCCATATTTGATCTGTTTTGCCATTTTCAACTACCTCCTTATTCTATAATTGCTAAAATATCACTTTCTCTTAAAAGTAGATATTCTTCCCCATCCAACTTAACTTCTGTCCCGGCATACTTGGAGAAGATCACTCTATCGCCGACTTTCACTTCTAACTCTACCTTTTTGCCGTCTATGTATTGCCCTGTTCCTACTGCAACTACTTCACCTTGTTGTGGTTTCTCTTTTGCAGTACCTGGCAAAATAACTCCACCTTTTGTAACTTCTTCTGCCTGAATTACTTTGACTACAACTCTGTCTCCAAGTGGTTTTAATCTCATATACCTTATCCCTCCTCCTTTATTTATTAGCACTCAACTTATGTGAGTGCTAATCCCAATCTCTATATTAATTTAAGTAATTAAACATATCAAACTTTATTATAGCCTATTTTAGGCCATATAGTCGTATTATTTATGATTTTACCCAAATATTTTAATTTTATGCCATTATTTATTGATTTAAATTGTGTTTCTATAATTTGTATTTTTAAATAAAAAATATAGGGAAAATTTATTCCCCTTTTTCTAAGTCACTTTTTTCTTTATTAGACAAATTAACCAAACCCTGTTGCTTCAGATAATTTATCATATTATACATGTATTGCTGTTGTTCTTTTGTAAGCATAGATTTTAAATTGTTTATAGCTGCTAATTGCTGTTCAGACATACCTTGAGGAAGTAAATTTTCTTCCTTATTTGGCAATTCCTGTTCCATTTCTTCCTCATCTTTTTCTCCCTCTTTTAGGTCAACTTCTATTTCTTTTATTTCTTCGCTTTTTTCTTCTTCCTCCTCTGTTATTTCTTCATAAAAATCTCTGGTTGCTTGTTGAGATTGTTTTTTCTCCTCTTTCATACTGTTCATAATTCCTTCTGCTTTGTTTAATACCTCTAATAATTTTATATTCTTTGCAATTTTATCAGTTTCCTCTATTTTTTCTTCTGGTATTATAGGCCGTATAGCTTCATAAATATCTACTATTTTATCAAAAAAGTTATCTTTATCCTCTTCTTTTGTGTATTTTTCTAGTCTTTGTTGCAAGTTCTTTAATGCTTCGTGGAATTTTAAAAACTTATCTATTATAATTTGCTTGTCTTCTGCAATATAAGGTTTTATTGCTTTTAAAATCCCTATTTTGTCTACCTGAGTTTTGTCCATTGCCTCAATTTCTTCTTGGGAAAGATTCATTAAATCTTTTTGTATCTCAATTATCTCTGCTATTTTAGAAAAAATATCTACATAATATTGATCTCTTTTGCATAAATAGGGCTTTACGCTTTCTACAAAATTTTTACTTTTTGTTACCATTTCATACACATTAATTGTCGACTTTTTATCTTCTTGTGGTAGTAAGAACTTACCATTATCATCAGAACCTGAGGAAGGTACAGTCTCATTTTTCTCTCTTTCTACACCCATCATTTGAAATCTCACAAAAGCTACTATTAAAAGTTCTATAGCCAGTATTTTTAATAAAATCTCTCTTTGCAAAACAAATTCCCCCTATTTTTAATCTCTTACTAAATATATGAAAGGGGCTAGTCTATTATTATTAGATTTCCCGTAATTTTAAAGATTTGCGTTACTAAAATTAATACCTGTTAATAACCAAAAAAGATTCTTTGCTTTTTTTCGCGGTTTTTCTTCCTGTAAAATTACAAGTATTAAAAAGAAAAACAATAGACTTTCAAGCTCAAATCTTACATCCAGTATCAAAGTTAAAACTACAAAAAAGAAGAGCAGAGTATCTCCAGAAAAAGACATATATTATCACTCCATATATAATTTATTAAATAATTTAAGTAAAAAGGGCTCTATCGCAGGATAGAGCCCTTTAAAATTATTTGACCTCATTTAAAAACCAGCCTAACCCACCATTCATTATTATTACAAGGAGTATAAAGAAGAACAACAATGTCTCTAAAGACCATGTTACATTAAGCCACTCTCCGCCAAGTGCTAATACAAGTATCAAGAAGAAAAACAGCAAATTGCTTTGCCCAAAAACTGAACTTGTTCCTGCCATATTGATCCCCCTTTATAAAAAATTTTAATGTTTAATTAGGCTTTTGGTTCTTCAACAATAAATCCTGGGATAAACAAGCAGATTAACAATATGATGATTATGATCCAAAACCATCCAAATCCCCATCCTGCTCCACCTTTATCTACTGGCATAAATATTTTCCTCCTTTCAAATTTCATCTTTTACTATGTGGGTCTTTAACGACCTACTACATAATATGACATAACTTTATACGGTGACACTTTTTAAATTTCCACTAACAATTTTTTATATTTCACATATTGTGTTAATAGCATGAAAGGAGGTGCGCTAATGAATCTTATTCCTATAATTGCTTTTTCTAAAATAGCAAAGGAAATTTATGTATCAAATAAAATTGATAAAAGACTTCTAAAAAAAGCAGTATATCTAAGAAGTGAATGTGTCCCTGGAATATTATATTCCCATTTACCTTATTACATCTTAAAAGAAAAAATCGAAAAATTAGGAGGTAGCATAAAATTCGAACTGCCAATAATCAAAGGCTGGTCAGTAAATTTACCTTGTGATAAACTAAAAAATCTTGCAGCATTAAAGGGAGTTTATTTTATAGCACAAGATTCAACTGTTAAACTGCAGCTTTATATTGCCACCCAAGAAATTGCCTCTCGAAAAGCGAACGATTTAGGATACTCCGGTAAGGGAGTGACAATTGCCTTTTTAGATACCGGAATATATCCTCACCCTGATTTTACCAAACCAAAAAACCGCATAGTAGCATTTCACGATGTAGTAAATGGAAAAAAGCAACCCTATGATGACAATGGTCACGGCACTCATGTAGCTGGTGATGCAACGGGGAATGGATATGCTTCTGGCGGCAAGTACAAAGGCGTAGCTCCAGAAGCCAATATAGTAGCAGTAAAAGTATTAGATGCTTATGGCAGGGGCTTATCCTCTGACATATTAGCAGGAATGCAATGGATTTTAGATAATAAAGACAAATACAATATACGAGTAGTTTCTCTCTCAATAGGTGAAACTCCTTCCCTTCCTACTTTTTTAGATCCTTTAGTGAGAGGAGTAAATACTCTTTGGAGAAATGGATTAGTAGTAACTGTTGCAGCTGGAAACTCAGGCCCCAATTACAACACAATAACTTCCCCTGGCAACAGTAAAAATGTAATAACTGTAGGAGCAGTAGATGACAAAAGGACCTCCGACGTAAGCGATGACGAAATAGCTCAATTTTCTGGAAGAGGTTCACCTTATCTATATAAACCAGACATAGTAGCACCGGGTGTAAAAATAATTTCTACTGCCTCAGGAAACATTCCTTTTGGCGCAGATGAAATCATGATAAATAAAGCTTATAGAACAGCGACAGGGACTTCAATGGCAACTCCAATGGTAGCAGGAGCAGCAGCTCTACTTCTTGAAAAAAATCCTAATTTGACAAATGTACAAATAAAAAATATTTTAAAAGCAACAGCAGTAAAAATTGACGATGCAGGTCTATGGACACAAGGAAGTGGAATGATAAACATAGAAGAGGCTTTAAAAAAAGCATGAGGGGGTAACCCCTCATTTTAATGACCTGTGACCTAAGCCTATGGCTACTTCATTTAAGTTTAGCATACCTACTGCAAAAAACACGCAGACACAAAGATGCTCATCAGCATAGGCAATGCCTATTTTGCCACCTACATTGAGTCCCATAGCTTTGTTCATGACTTGTACAGCAGCCTCATGCGCCGCCCCTGCTACAGCTCCTTCTGCAGCATGAGTTTCCTCTATAATTCCTTCTCTCTTAGCCGCTACTACCGCTCTTTCAATAATTTTAGATATAGAATTTACGTATTCTCCACCATAGTTAACAGCTGCCACCTTAACTCCCTGTTGCCAATATTTGTGTTTTAAACTCTCTTCTTCTTCTCTCGTTGACATAGCCATTTTTACAGCAATTCTGGCTACGTCAATGCTTTTTAGTTGTTTCATATTCGCACCGCCTAAAATCTTTTTATAATATTTAGCAAAAATTGATAAAAAATGGGTATAAAAATAGCCGGCAGCAAATTTCCTACTTTTATGTTTTTTATTTCTAACATATTTAAAGAAATAGCAAATATCAATATTCCACCTACAGCTGTCATGTCATTTATAACTGTTTTTGTTAAAAGTCCTTGCAAAAAAGATGCTCCCAGCGAAATAGACCCTTGATACAAAAATACAGAAACAGCTGAAAAAGCAACACCTATTCCAAAAGTGGAAGCAAAAATTATTGAAGAAATTCCATCTAAAACAGATTTAGCAAATAATATACTGTGGTCTCCTGAAAGTCCATCCTTCAAAGCACCTATAATTGCCATAGCACCAATGCAATAAACTAAACTTGCTGTCACAAAACCTTTGCTAATTGTAGAACTCTTATCTTTACTTAATTTTTTTTGCAACACATCTCCCAACTTATTTAAATGTTCTTCAATATTTAAAGCTTCTCCTACGATCCCTCCTATTACGAGACTTATAATTACTACCATTAAATTACTAAACTGAAGTCCATTGGAAATTCCAATTATCATCACGCTTAACGCTACTCCTTGCATGACAATATTTTTAAACCTTTCTGGAATCCCTACTTTAAGGAGAGTACCAATAGTGCCACCCACAATTATTGCAATTGAATTTACAATAGTTCCTACCATTTACTTCTTCCTTTCGTTAAAGATCTTTTTCCCCATCTCCCTACCATAATAGAATAAATACTGTTGAGCAAAACCAGATAAATCTCCAAACTTATCTATCGCAAATAATTGAATTTCTAAAGGAGTCCCCTCTCTTTTTAAATACAAATATTCGACAATTCTTTTTATCCATACATCTGTAGGAAAAGTATCGTATCTACCTATAGAATACAAAATAACACAATCTGCAACTTTCGGACCAACCCCGTTTATATTCATAAGAATATCTCTTATCTCATTAGTGCTGTATTCAAACAATTTTAAAAGATCGATCTCTCCAGAAAAAACTTTAGAAGCCGCATCCAGTATATATTTCGCCCTAAAGCCGCATTTTGTTTTGGCAATTGTGTCTACATCAAACATAACCAATTCTTCTGCTTTAGGAAAAGTATAATAAATTTTTCCTTTATACTCGATTGGCTCTCCAAAAGAACTGGCGAGATTTTCTATGACTTTTTTTATTTGAGGTATCCTATTGTTTTGTGAGATTATAAAAGAGACTAAAGTTTCCCATGTGTCTTGGCGTAAAATCCTTATACCTTGCCCATATTGAATTGCTTCTTTTAATATGGGATCTCTTGAAAGATTTTCTTTTATTTTTTTATAATCCCTTCCTAAATCAAAATAGTCAAACCAAATGTCATAAAAGTCATTTAAATCTGTATTGTCAATTATCAACATGTCTTCTTCCAATTTCACGTTTACCACTCTATCGTAAGCAACCCCTGTATAGCTCCCGTCCTCTTCTTCATTCCATCTAAAACACTGTCCGCATTCAAAAGTCTCCTTAAGATTAAAATCTTCAATCCCCCTTACAATAACCTTTGTCCCCTTTTCTTCCACACTATATTTCATCTTCCTCACCCACATTGAGTTTATTTACTTACTAAATATCATATTTCTCTGTCCTGTTAATTATTATTATATAATTTTTTCTGTACAAAAAAAAGCCGAAAACCGGCTTTTTCTTAAATAAGTGTATAGATATATACCACTTAAAGAATAATTGAAAGAATATTAAAGAAGAAAACATCACAAAAAGAATAGAGGCTCCATGGAGAGACTATTATTTTAAGAATTTAAAATATCTCTCGCAACATCATTTCTTATATCTGTGATAAAGGGTATCCCAGTTTCCCTTTCAGTTTCCCGGTTGACCGAAGCAATATCTTCTCTTGAAATTGCTTTTAGAGAAAACTTTCTTGCCCCCGCCATTAGCTGCTGCAAACCTGCAGCCAATTTATCCGCTAAAGTCCATACGGCTATAGCTCCATAAGGTATATTTTTCATTTCATTTTCTCCCACTTTCTTTTTCACCTCATAGTAACCTGCGAAAATTTCCTCTGCTTTGAGGCCGAGCTGAGAAACCGTCGGCGGCAACTTGTCCCAATTTCCATTTACCTTGCCTTTCCTTTCCGGATGCAGTACCCCTTCTATATTCGAACCTACAAAGGCTGGTATCATCAATGCTCTTCCCATGCAAACTAACTTTGTAAATGGTGCTCCCAGGGCAAGGGCTTTAAAAATATGGTCTTCTCTTGCAAAACCACCAGCAAAGGCCATATCAACCACTTTCTGTCCTTTATTTGCGAGGATTGATGCGTACTCATATGCTTTCGAATGCAGAAGTATAGACGGAACACCCCATGTCTGCATCATATTCCACGGACTCATGCCAGTTCCGCCGCCTGAACCATCGATTGTGAGTAGATCAAGTTTTGCTTCGGTAGCAAACTTTATGGCCATAGCTAAACTATCCATACTATAGGAGCCAGTTTTTAATGTGATTTTTTTATACCCGATTTTTCGCAAGTACTCTACGGTTTTCATAAATTCTTCTCTTACTTCTTCAGGAGAAGATAGATGAGTATATCCGAGTCTACTGTGCCTTGCAAAAGATTTTACAGCACCATTTTTAAATCCTTCAACAATTTCAGGCTTTTCTGGATCAGGATCCACGATATAACCCCTCTTTTTTAAGAAAGTAGCATATTCAATATCCTTAACTTGAATTTCGCCACCAATACTCTTTGCACCTTGTCCCCATTTAAGCTCTATTATTACCTTATCACCGTACTTTTCAATAACATATTCTGCCACACCATTCCTTAAATCTTCTACATTCACCTGGACAATAATAGCCCCATATCCATCAAAATAACGAAGATAAGTATTTATTCTTCTGTCTAGTTCCGGTGCTTTTCTAATTCTACCATTTTCTATTACTGCCTCCTTATCAATACCTGCCACATTTTCGCCTATTACTATCGGAAAGCCTACAAGAGCCGCACCTATAGCTAATGGGTCCCAATACTTTGCTGCAATAAAAGTCGACCCGAGAGCACCAGTCATAATAGGAATTCTTGATTTTGTTTTTTCTTCACTGCCAAATTCAGTTTCAATATTTACATTTGGGAATATGCAGTCATCAGAAGAATCGGAAATATTTTGGTCCAACCCATAAGCGCCATAATTATACCCCATTATCCTCAATGAATTGTAAGATACGCCAATAGACGTTGTGTTGTTACTTCCGGCTGTTACCATACCAAAATCTCTAGGATACAACATTTTTCTGCCCAGAAGACTGGAAAGCCATGTTTCGCACTTCCCCTGGCAATCCGCCATGCAAAGTGTACACAAGCCGGATTCCGATGGATTTCCTCTGTTTACTGTCCCTAGTACATCATTTGATTTTGACCATATGGTCATTGCAATTACCTCCTGTCTCAATATTTTGTAATTAATTCAATTAAGCTTTTAAAATCTCATTTTTTCGGTAAATTAGGTTGTTTCAATGTCTAAATAAAGGCCCGTATAATAATACATTTAAGTGCATTTTATCACATTTTTTTCTTTTGTAAAAGTTTTTTTATTGTAAGCTTTCTATTTTTTTAATCATTTTAAAAAAAATATACCCGTTTATGGGTATATTTTACAAAACATCTTAATCGTTATGCCATTTCTCATATTATTTGTAAATGCTACAAGAAATTTTTGCATAATAATTCATATTTTCTATATTATTTCGATATATATACTGATTATTTTTTATTTCTCAAATACTCATCTATGGCTTTTGCCGCCTGTTTACCTGCTCCCATCGCAAGTATTACAGTAGCAGCTCCAGTTACTGCATCTCCTCCAGCAAAAACACCAGGCTTTGAAGTTTTACCTGTCTCATCGGCTATAATTCCACCCCACCTCTGTACATCAATATCCTTTGTGGTAGAAGGAATTAAATTATTAGGACTTGTGCCTAATGCCATAATCACTGTATCTACTTCTATGGTAAATTCAGACCCCGGTATTTCAATAGGTCTCCTTCTTCCTGAGCTATCAGGCTCACCTAATTCCATTCTTATTACATCCATGCTTTTTACCCATCCATCTTCTGTCCCATTTATCCTTATAGGGTTAGCTAAAAACTCAAATTTTATCCCTTCTTCAACCGCATGCTCTATTTCTTCTAATCTCGCTGGCATCTCTTCTTTCGAACGCCTATATACTACTATTACCTCTTCTACTCCTTCAAGTCTTAGAGCAGAACGAGCGGCATCCATTGCAACGTTTCCTCCACCTATTACAGCTACTCTCTTACCTACTGCAATAGGAGTATCATACTCAGGAAATTTATATGCTTTCATAAGATTTATTCTTGTCAAAAATTCATTAGCAGAATAAACGCCGTTCAAATTCTTGCCCGGAATATCCATTAACTTCGGAAGTCCAGCACCTGTGCCAACGAATACTGCTTCAAAGCCTTCTTCCTCCATTAACTGGTCAATCGTAACTGTCCTTCCTACAACCACGTTTGTCTCAACTTTTGCCCCTAATTTCTTTACTCTTTCTATTTCCGCTTCTACAATTCTCTTTGGCAGCCTAAACTCAGGAATGCCGTAAGTTAAAACTCCACCCAAAGCATGTAAAGCCTCAAAAATTGTGACATCATAACCCATTTTCAAAAGGTCTCCTGCACAGGTAAGCCCTGCAGGTCCTCCTCCTATTATAGCTACTTTTTTATTTTTCTTTTCAGGTTTTACTTCTTCTTCAACATTATTCTCAAGGGCATAATCAGCTACAAACCTCTCCAGTCTTCCAATAGCGATAGGTTTTCCAATCTTATTTAACACACAATTTTTCTCGCACTGCTCCTCTTGTGGACACACCCTTCCACAAACAGCGGGTAAACTATTTGTGCTTTTTATTATTTTATAAGCTTCCTCAAATTCTTTTTTTGTAATAGCCTTTATAAACTCTGGTATTCTAACATGGACAGGGCACCCGGCCACACAAGTAGGCTTAGGGCATTGAAGGCACCTTGAAGCCTCTAGAATTGCTTCCTCCTCTGCATAACCCAATGCTACTTCATTAAAATTCTTTATCCTTTCTTTTGGATCTTGCTCTTTCATAGGAACTCTATCTTTAACGGCCATGGTGACCACCTCCATGCTCATAAAGTTCTAATGATAGTTTTTCTTGTTGTTTAAACATATTAAGCCTTGTCATAGCTAAGTCAAAATTCACAAGATGACCATCAAAAATTGGGCCATCCATACATACAAATTTTGTCTCACCGCCAACTTCAATTCTACAAGCACCGCACATTCCTGTACCGTCTACCATCAATGGGTTCATACTGACTATAGTTGGTATATTGTATTCTTTGGTCATCTTGCAAACATTTTTCATCATTATGACAGGACCAACTGTAATAATATAATCTATTTCTTTATCATTTTCCAATACTTCTTTCAATACATCTGTCACAAAGCCTTTTTTCCCTAGAGTACCATCATCTGTAGCATAATATACTTTGTCGCAGACAGCCTCCATTTCTTTCTTAAAAATTACATATTCTTCACTTCTACCGCCAAGAATTGCTTCAACTCTATATCCTTCCTGATGTAACGCTTTTAATTTAGGATAAAGGGCAGGTATACCAACACCGCCACCAACACCTAATATTTTTTTGGCTTCCTTGGGAACCTCCATAGAATTCCCTAAAGGCCCTACAAAATCTAAAATATAATCTCCTTCATTGAGAGCACCTAACAATTTGGTGGATTTCCCAACTTCTTGAAATACAATTGTAACTGTTCCTTTTTTCGGGTCATAATCAGCGATAGTAAGAGGGATTCTTTCCCCTTTATCATAAATTCTAATAATGACAAACTGACCAGGTTTTGCACTCTTAGCAACTCTTGGCGCTTCAATATCCATCAGTTTGACAACAGGATTTAGTACCTCTTTTCGCACAATTTTGTACATATCACACACCCTTTTCTCCAGAATTTGCTTTTTCAATATGCAGATTTTTTACATAAATGTCCATATTGAGGACATTTAAAGCCGTCATATACTCCAATTGTTTTTTTATATTTTTCATAGCTTCTTTTAAAACAGGCATAATTTGGCATCCATACTTCATTGAAACATCTATTTTTAAAATTATTCCTTCAGGTCTTTTTTCCGTCAAAACTCTATTAACTTTGTAGACCTCCCTAAACAATATAAGTTCATGAGCCACTATTGAATTTATAACACTTTCAGAAATGGTGTATTTCCCTAAGTAACTGTAATTAGGCCTTACTATTGTCTTTTCAAAATAACCACCTTTATTTCTTCTAAAAATCCTGAGAGGGTCTAAAAAATATCCAGAGAACTGCTTTTTAACTTCAAATGTTGGAGCAGGGATAACATGCTTCCCCTCCAACAACCGTTTTTCACGGGCTATTTCAATCTGCTTAGGGGGAACTACATCTTCAATATATACCCTTACACTCACTGGCGGAAGCCCCAATTTTTCGGCTATAGTATCCACCATTTTATCAGAAGTACCTATTATGAGGATTTTATCAGGTTTTGCTTCTTCAATAGCTTTTTTTACTTCCTCTACATGCTTAGAATCAGTAAATAATGCTCTTTTTATAGCTCCAATTTTTGTAGCCTCTTTTTTGGCAGAAACCCCTGCAATTATGTTATTACCTTTTATTAAAATTCCATCATCAATGATATATCTGATGCCATACTTGCCAGCAATAAAAGAAGCATGATGGCTTTTTCCCGTCCCACTTTCTCCAACTAAAGAATAAACCTTCAACAGAGCAACCTCCTAAATAGCAATCTGAAAACCGGCCAATAATCTTTTGAATTGTTTTACAATATTAATTATACGTTTTTATATAAATTTTTCAATTACAAAAAACAGTATTGTTATCCCATCTTAAAAAAACCAGCAATGCATACCCCCCGTCCCTATATCCCTTCAATGCTTATTATAACTTCTCTTTTCTTTTTAAGTCAAGACAATTCTTGAAATGAGAATATTTCATTTTTAAACACTAAAATAAAAAGTGCCGAAAAGCTCGGCACAAAACCAATTTAAACTTATCAAAAACTCAGGAAAAATGTTGAAACCCACGAGGGAAGGGTAGAAAAGATCTTTGAGATGTATTACTTTTTCTGCAAAGCATTAGGAACTTGAGGCTTATAAAACCAGCCGATGCAAGCAGGCGTTACAAGTCCCAATGTACCTAAAAATGTAAGCAGTGTTCCTAACAGTGATAGTGGGTGTATCTTTTTCATCACAAATTCACCTCCCACTTAACTTTATTTAATTATACAACATTTAATACCTTTTGTGTGGATTTCGGAACGAAAGTGTCATTTTTGGGAACGAAAATGCATTTTTCGCCTAAATATATCCAAAGATTTACGAAAAATGCCATTTTTTTATGTAAAAAATGAGATATATTCCTTAAAAAACCATAAAATTTTTGTATAAAAATATATTATTTACCTATATTTACATAAAAATGCTATAAAAAATAAAAAAATTTTTATATCCCTGCTTTTTTTAAAAAAGCATCTGCTATTTCTACAATAGTTTCTCCTAAGGTAGTCCTCATAATAGCTTGTAATGTAAAGCCAATAGATATTAAAAATAATACTTTAACGCCAACTATTGTATTTGCAAAAAACAGAAGAATATTTATGCCAATTAAAAACATGATTACAGCTCTGTAAAATTTATTATTTTTCACCATCACTAAAACTATAAAATATAACAATAAGCTTACAAAAATTTTAAGGTATAAAGAAAAATGAACGTCTACAAATTTTGCTAAAGCAGAAAAAGGTATAAAATAAAATGCTGTAAAAGTTATACACCTATTATAAGTTGTGCAATGAGCTCCTCCTGTATTTATTCTCAGAAAAAGAGCTGAAAACATTATTACTGCAGTGTAAAAGCCAATCCCTAATATTAAAGAAATAGCATAAACTAAAGTAAATTCAATTATTACCCCTAAAATTAAGCTTATACCATATTGTATTTTTGCCATCTCAATATCCGTCAAATTTTGAGTTTTAAACAGTCTTTGTGCCAACGTCTCAGCTAACTTTTCTATATTAATTTCAATCGCCCTCCAAAGAAAATTTAGGAATTTCTACAATAATGTCAAAATAACCTTCCTCGGTTTGAACATCAATTTCGCCTCTATACTTTTCCACTATATTTCTGACAATATGCAATCCTTCTCCTCTTCCTCTACCCTCTTTTGTAGAAAAGCCTTCTTCAAAATAGGTAGATGGTTCTATATCTTTCTGAAAATTATACCTATTCTTTACATGAAATATGTAATCTATTGGATCTTCTTTCAATTCTATAATCATGTATTTATCTTTTTCCATTTCATCACAAGCTTCTATTGCATTGTCTATTAAATTTCCTAAAACCGAGACTAAATTAAGCACATGTTTTTTACTGCATTGGATTTGTGTATCACACTTAAAATCCACTTCAATCCCTTTGCTTTTAGCATTACTTATTTTCGAATAAAGCAATATATCAATTTCATTTATACCTGTGTTTATTGTCACTAAATTTTTGTCAATTTCTTCCATGTACGAAAACAAATAACTTTCCAGTTCACTATATCTTTTTTCCTTGACTAATTCAGAAATAACTATCAAATGATTTTTTATATCGTGGTGATTTTGCCTGTAAATTCGATTTTGTTCTTCTATATATTTAAATTTAATACTATTTATTAAATATTGGCGTTCTTCTTTATTCTTGGCATATAGCCCCCTTAACACAAAAATAGAAAGTCCATTCAATATAAAAATCAAAATTCCTATGAAAATCCTGAACAACTCTTGATTTTTGGGCTGAAATACATCAAGGCTTTTCATAAAATTGTTATTAACCAGTATTACTATCAATACCATTTGCACTACATAAATCATCATCGCATTTTTGTAACTATCTTTAAACATAAAACCTCTTCCAATCTAACTATGATCTGTAAATAGCTTTTATTCTCCTCCTAAATTCTTCATACAATTCTTTAGAGAGATAAGCCTTATAATTTGAACCTTTAAAACATATCTCAAAGGAAGTTCTATTGTTGTCTTTTAATAACTCAACTTTAAAGAGGTTCACTAGAAAAGACCGATTTGTTCTAAAAAACATGTTGCTGTCTAACAATTCCTCTATTTCCTTTAAAGAATAATCGCATATAAATTTTTCTCTGTGGGTATAAACTATACTCCTTTTTTTACTGGCACGAACACAGTAAATCTCCTTTGGATTGACAAGCTTTACCCCGTCTTCCGTTTTAAAAGGAACGACATTTTCTATTTCAAAAAGTTTTTCCTTTATCCTCTCTAAAGTTTCTCTCAGCCTCTTCTCATCAAGAGGTTTCTCAATATAATCAGAGGCATAAAGTTTCACCGCATCTTTTATGTATTCCTCAAAGGAAGTAATAAAAATTATCTCCAGAAAGGGCATGTATTCTCTAATCTTTCTCGCTACCTCAATTCCCGATATTCGTGGTAATCCTATATCTAAAATAGCAACGTTCGGTCTAATTTTAATTAATGCTTCTAATGCGTCTTTCCCGTCTCCCGTAGAATATTCAACACTTACGTCTTCTATTGTTAAAAGAATTTTTGTGAGTTCTTTTCTAAAATTTATATCGTCTTCTGCAACAACTATTCTTAACATATAAATTCATCTCCCAATACCTTACTCTACTCTGTAAACAAAGAAAGTTTATACTTGCGTATAACAAAAGAAACCAATATCGCCGTTAATAATTGGGGTAAAAAACACTCAAATCGCAGGACATAGTCCTTCAATAAAAGTACAGGTTCTAAATCAAGCAAAAATTGAATTGCTGTAACATTCAGATATTCTATTATTAAGTAAATGGAGACAGCTAAAATAATGCTCATCATCCCTTTAAAAAAGTCCATAACTTTAAATGTCAAAAACAATATCATTAAGGTACCGATATAAAGTATAACATTTACAATATAACTACTAATCAATGGTCTTATAAAGTATAATATGAATCCGGTTAACAAGCTCATATACAAAATCTTCATTGGCAGAAATTCTGCTCCTGCTAAGCCAAATGCAATACTTATTATAACTGCCGCCTCTGGTACTGAAAATAAAAATACTTCCCAAATCGCCAACTTATCCATTCTTCTCGCCTTTCTACTTTACATAATCTCAAATATAATTGTAATTTTTATTAATTAGAATGTCAATTAAAAATAAAATCTGACAAGAAGAACTATATAGACCTCTTACCAGCTTTCTTTTTAGGCATATTCTTTTTTTCTTCACCTTTTAAAAATATCATAAATTAAAATAGATGGATAGGAAAATTTACTATCCATCTATTTTAGCAGTTTCTCCTTTTAACTTTTTAAAAAGCTCCCCTTCATTTAATCTATATGATACAGTAAATAAGCTATCACTTAAATGTACATTTTCTAAAATTACATCATCCGGTACCTTTAAATCTATAGGCGAAAAATTCCATATCGCTTTGATTCCTGCTTTCACCAGCCTGTCAGCAATATACTGAGCATTGTCTTTTGGAATACACAAAATACCGATATCGATTTTGTTGCGAGCAATAAAATCCTCTACAGTTTCTACGTCCATCACTTCAACATCCCTAATTTTAAGCCCAAACAATCGTGGATTAATGTCAAAAATACCTTTTAAATTAAAACCGGATTTTTCAAAACTGGTATAATTAGCAATCGCTTGCCCAAGATTTCCTGCCCCTATGATAATAGTATTGTAGGTTTTATCAAGGCCTAAAATCTTAGTCAAATTATTATAAAGTTCTTCCACATTATAACCATATCCCTGCTGCCCAAATCCACCAAAATTATTTAAATCCTGCCTAATCTGGGAAGCAGTAACTCCCATTTTTTCACTTAATTCCCTTGAGGAAATACGTTTTACATCATTTTTAAGAAGTTCTTCAAGGTATCTATGATATCTTGGGAGCCTTCTTACTACAGCCATTGATACTATGGTCTTTTTGCCCACTGTCCTCACCTCATTCTACTATGTAATTGAATTATATAATATTGTAAATTTTTTGTCAATAAAATAAAAACATAGTAGAATATGAGGAATTATAAAATTTTTTAATCCGGGCTTTTAGGCTCCCATTTATCATACTCCGCATTCATAATAACAATGTCTACTCTTCTATTAAGTCTTCTATGTTCTTCAGAATCATTTGGAACAACAGGCCTGTATTCCCCATATCCTACTGCCGATATTTTCTTTGGATCAACACCTGCTTCATGTACTAATATTTTTACTACATTGGTCGCTCGTATAACAGATAATTCCCAATTTGAATCAAATTTATTATTATGTATAGGAAGGTCATCAGTAAAACCTTCCACTCTAATATGGTTAGGAAGAGTTTTTAACATATTACCTATTTTTATCAAAACGTCTTTTTCTTCCGGATGTACGTCGGCAGAACCTAAATCAAAAAGAAGAGTATCTTGTAAACTTATTACAAGTCCTCTTTCATCTATATAACTTGTTACCATACCTTGAAGGTTGTTTTCTTTTACAAAACCCTCTAGCTGTTTTTCAATTTCTCCTAAACTGTTTTTGTCTCCACTATTACCTTGAACAAAACTATCCCCCATGTATTGACCTATTACATAATCACTTCCACCAAAAGCTCTGCTCAAAGAAACAGAAAGCTGAGCAAATTTGGCTGCATTAAGAGTACTTATTGAGTATAACACAATAAAAAACACCAAAAGCAAGCTCATCATATCAGAATAAGTAAGAACCCATCTACCGGTATTCAATTTCGATTCATCTTCCTCCCATCTCCTCATTTAACTCTACACCGCCTTTCTGAGACGTATTTTTAAGCTGCGCCTGTGTGATAAATGTCATTAACTTCCTCTCTAATATCCTTGGATTTTCCCCAGCTTGCAGTGAAAGACTTCCTTCTAATATCAACTCTTTTTCTATTCTTTTAATAGAGGCTTTATTTCTTAATTTTTGAGCAATAGGAAGAAAAAATAAGTTTGCTAAAAGCGCACCATATAAGGTAGTTATAAATGCTAAGGAGACAGAAGGTCCTATTTGGCTCGGATCATCTAATTCAAGCAACACTTTAATAAGTCCCACAACTGTTCCTATAAGACCCATTGTAGGAGCATAGCCACCCGCTGCCTCAAAAATGCCCGCTTCTTTTTTAGCTTCCATATCCTCTATGTAGATCTTGTTCTCCATGGTCGTTTTAATAAGTTCCATATCAGATCCATCAACAACTAACTCTAAGCACTCTTTCAATATAGGGTCAAAATTTTTTATCTTTTCAGACTCCATTTCCGATTCAAGGCTTAGAAGCCCTTCACTTCTGGCTTTTTGAGCCAAATAAGCAAAATATTTTATTATCTCCAAATAATTATTACTTTGATTTTTAAAAGCCTTAACCAAAAGCCTCGGAACTTTTTTAATATCATCCATAGAATAAGAAACTATAGTAGCCCCTATAGTACCCCCAATCACTAGGATAGCAGAACCCACATCAATTAAAGAATCAAGAGTACCTCCACCCAGTGTATATCCATACACTATAGCCCCTACTGCCACTACTATGCCTACTACTGTAGCTATATCCAATTCCATCACCTTCCATCTATAAACGCATTCATTAATTTTATATCGACACATATTAAAAAAAAGTTATAGGTTATCTACACTTTACAAAAGAATTTTTTTTGATATATTTAATATGAACAGGAGGTTATATTATGGCAATCATAACGGTAAACAATGTGACAAAAAGTTATGGTATCGATATAATTCTACAAAATATTTCTTTTATAGTCAACGAAAAAGACAAAATAGGAGTAATTGGCAAAAATGGCGCTGGAAAATCCACCCTTTTCAATCTTTTAGCCGGTTTTACTGAACCTGATAGCGGAGCAATTTCAATTTCTGCAAATAAAATAGGATATTTACAACAAAACACTTTGATTGACTCTGAAAAAAGTATATACGAGGAAGTAAAAACAGTTTTTGATGAAATATTCCAATTAGAAAAACAAATTAAATCTCTAGAGGAAAAAATCTCACAAACAAAAGATTCACATCTACTTAATAAACTTTTTTTAGAATATTCGTTTTTAACAGACAAATATATGGAATTAGATGGTTATTCTGTAGAAAGTAAAATAAGAGGTGTACTAAACGGATTAGGTTTTGATGTGTCACAATTCGATACACCTGTATCAAATTTAAGTGGCGGTCAAAAAACCCGGCTTATGCTGGCAAAAACTTTACTTTCTAATCCAGATGTCCTACTATTAGACGAACCCACCAATCACCTAGACATAAGCTCAATAGAATGGCTAGAGCAATATTTAAAATTTTATAGCGGCACAATTTTAATCATATCCCACGATAGATATTTTTTGGACAAAATCGTAAGTAGAATATTTGAGATAGAAAACACTAAGCTATTAGTTTATGAAGGCAACTACACAGAATATTTAAAAAGAAAAACACTAGAAACAAAAGCAAAGTTAAAAGCTTATGAAGAGCAGCAAAAAGAAATAAAAAGAATAAAATCTATTATACAGATTCAAAAAAACCGTAGAACAGAAAAATCGGTAAAAATGGCGAAAAGCAAGCAAAAACTATTGGAAAAGATGGAAATAATAGAAAAGCCAGTGATAAATAATAGATCTTTCAATTTGCGTTTTGACTTCGATTTAGAAAGTGGAAATGATGTATTGACAGTTAAAAATTTGTCTTTAAGTTTTGATAGGCAAGTTTTTTCCAATGTATCTTTTGAAATAAAAAAAGGAGAAAAAATCGCCCTTTTAGGCCCTAATGGCATAGGTAAAAGCTCCCTTTTGAAAATATTAGTTGGAGAAATCGATAATTTTGAAGGAGAAATCAAATTTGGCACAAACATAATAACAGGTTATTACGAGCAAGAATTTAAAAGCTTACATGATGAAAAAACAGTTATCGATGAAATATGGGATGAAAATCCATATCTTACTCAAACAGAAGTAAGGACTTTGTTGGCTTCTTTTCTTTTTAAAGAAGAAGATGTTTTTAAAACTGTTTCTGTACTAAGTGGTGGTGAAAAAGCAAGGCTTTCATTGCTAAAGCTTATCCTCTCAAAAGCAAATTTTCTACTTATGGACGAACCAACTAACCATTTAGATTTAAAAGCAAAAGAAGTGTTAGAAGAAGCTTTGTTAGATTATACTGGAACTTTACTGTTTGTCTCACATGACAGATATTTTATTGACAAAATTGCTACAAAAGTTATGGTTTTGACACCTCAAGGTGTAGAAGTATACTTGGGCAATTACAGTTATTATATAGAAAAGAAAAATCAGCTTAATGAAAAAAAAGAAGAAAAAATACTCAAAAAGACGAAAACCCAGATAAAAAACGAAAGATATAAAGAAAGATTGGCTAAGCTTAAGTTAAAACAGCAAAAAGAATATCTAAAAAACCTTGAAAATTCAATTTATCAAGCTGAAGAAAGAATAAAATATTTGGAAGAAAAAATGTGTGATGTTAAAATCTATAAAACAGGAGAAATTGTAGAAATACAAAAAGAATACAATGCCCTTAAAAGTAAATTAGAACAAATGTATGAAGAATGGGAAAATTTAAGCGGGTAAAACCCGCTTTAGTATCCTTTGTCTAAATTTACAATATTTCTCAAAGTTCTTCCTTCCTTATAGGCATCCAAATTTTCTTTCAATATTTCCATTGCTCTTTGCATGTATAAAGGCGTAACCCCTGCCATGTGAGGAGTGATTATCACATTTTCCATATCCCACAAAGGGCTGTCTTCTCTTAAAGGCTCTTCTTCAAAAACATCTAATGCAGCTCCTTTTATCACTTTATTCTCAAGCGCATTTATTAAAGCTTTTTCATCCACTACTTTTCCTCTCCCAACATTTATAAAGTAACTGGTATTTTTCATCCTGCTAAATACGTTTTCTCCTATCAAGTGGTAAGTGTCTTTAGTCAAAGGAAGTATAGATATCACATAATCGGCAAACGACAATACATCACAGTCTTCAATAGAAGTATACATTTTTTCAACATATAAAGAAGGCTTCCCCGAGCTTCTTATACCGTAGACCTTCATGCCAAATTCTTTTAAAAGTCTTGCAATTTCCTCCCCTATGCTTCCTACTCCTATTATCAAAGCAGTCTTACCTGTAAGTTCTGAAACCCTAACAGACCTATCCCATAATTTTTTCATTTGATTTCTTACAAAAACGTTAAGGGCTCTCTCAAACATAAGCAAATAGCCTATGACTTGTTGTGAAATTTGATATTTGTGGACATCTCTAGAATTAGTAACTAATACCTTCATTTCTTTGAGTTTTTCAAAGGGAAGAGTATCTGCTCCCGCGCTCAAAAGATGAATCCATTTAAGGTTTGAAGCCTTGTCCACAATATTAGGATAAAACTCAAAATCAAAGCTTATGATAATTTCTGTTTCTTTTATATACTTTTCAGCCTCTTCCTCATTTTGAACGTAAAGAACCTCATATTCATCCATTCGTTCCTTAATTTCTTTTATGTAGGTTTCATTTAATTTTGTGAAAAGCAAAATATTCTTCATAATAAAACCCCCTAAGATTTAATAAAAGTTTTATTTATTTTTAATAAACTTTCTTTCTATTTCATTCCAGTAAATACAATGAAATATATTTAAGCACAATATCCACAAAGTTATCCACAGCCACAATAATACAATGCATCTTAAATTTCGACATATTTCCACATTTTCAACAGCAAAATTTTTCCCCAATCTTTAAATAAGGAATGGCATTTAAATCCAACTCAGAAGTTTTCCCCTTTATAAAGTCATAATAGGCTGCAGCAGCAATCATAGCACCATTGTCTGTACAATAAATTTTATCAGGGTAATGGAGCCTTATTCCAATTTTTTTTGCCTCTTCTTCTAATTTTTCCCTCAAAAAACTATTAGCAGCCACCCCTCCTGCTATAGAAATTTTGTTAATATTTTTCTTCTTTGCAGCATCAATTAATTTTTTTACCAACACCTCCACTACATTTCTTTGGAAACTAGCCGCCACATCATAAACATTTATCTCTTCTCTTTTTTGCTTTTGTCTATTTAAATAGTTTAAAACCGCCGTTTTAAGCCCACTAAAACTAAAGTCAAAATTCCCTTCCTCCATAAAAGATTTAGGAAACTCAATCGCTTCCATATTCCCCAGCTTTGCAGCCTTTTCAATAGCAGGCCCTCCAGGATACCCCAACCCTAAAGCTCTTGCTACTTTGTCAAAGGCTTCTCCTGCCGCATCATCCATTGTTTGTCCCATTACTTCGTATTCTCCATAATCTTTTACAAAAACAATGTGACTATGTCCCCCAGAAGCCACAAGGCAAATAAAAGGAGGAGCAAATTCACCTCCTAAGTAATTTGCAGCTATATGACCTTCTATGTGATTTACTCCTATAAAAGGCTTGTTTTTTGCATAAGCTAAAGCTTTACCATAAGACAAACCAACTAAAAGAGCACCTACTAATCCTGGCCCATAGGTAGCAGCAATTACATCTACTTCATCAAGAGTTAGTCTAGCTTTTTCTAACGCCTCTTCCACTACAAAAGATATTACTTCAATATGCTTTCTTGAAGCTATTTCTGGCACTACGCCACCATATTTTTTGTGAACCTCTATTTGAGAATATATTACATTTGACAATACTTCTTTGCCGTTTTTAACAACTCCTGCGGCAGTTTCATCGCAGGAAGATTCTATTCCCAAAATTATTACATCTTTATCCATTATTTCACCACCATCACAAGTCGTATTTCCACATTATAATTGCATCCTCATTATTATCTTGATAATAGCCTTTTCTTCTACCTAATGGTCTAAATCCAAACTTTGCATACAAATGCTGTGCAACAATGTTTGATTCTCTCACCTCTAGTGTCATGGAAATTATTCCATTTTTTTTAGCAAGCTCAATTAGACCCTCCATAATCTTACTTCCAATTCCTTTAGATCTGTATTCAGGATGAACTGCTATATTGGTTATATGACCTTCATCTACAACCACCCAAAATCCTCCATAACCCACAATTTTGTTGTCAACTTCCGCTACTATATACTTAGCACAGCTGTTCTTTGTAACTTCACTTATAAAAGCTTCTTTAGACCAAGGAGTGCTAAAGCTCAACTTTTCAATTTCCAAGACCTCCTCCACATCTTCTTTCCTCATAAGCCTTATAATAACATCCATTAATTAACTCCCCTGTCACCTAAACGAATTTCAGCAGCCGATTTCCTTATATACACCGGCTTAAAATCAAAGAAACTGAACACTTCCCCTTTTTTTATCATCTGAATAGCAATCTCTCCTATAGAAGCTGCCCTCGCTATGTTATCCTTATCCTTTGCAAATAAAGCTTTGTCCCTTATCATCTCTCGTAATTTATCTTTATAGGAATAAACCCCCTCTCCTACGAACAACACCTTGTCAGAGTAACCCTCTACCAATTCGGCAATTTCCTCCAAGGAATATACTTTAGCATCCATTAAAATTTCAAGACTCCCACCTCTTATCAACATTCCATAAACATTTTCATTTAAAGCATCTATGAGAGGGCATATAAGTCCTTCAAATTCACTGACATTATATGCAAGAGCTAGAAGAGAAGATACTCCTACAATAGGGATGTTAAGAGCATGAGCCAAACCCTTTGCGGTGGCAGCACCGATTCTAAGCCCCGTAAAAGAGCCTGGTCCTTCCGAAACAGCTACATGAGTTATTTGATTTATTGGTACTTCACACTTTTTAAGCAGTTCATCTATCATGGGCATTAAAATTACTGAATGCCTGAGATAATTTATAGAGTATTCTCCTATTATCCCCTTTTCATCTACTAATGCAACAGTAGCAGTTTTAGAAGAAGAATCTATTGCCAAAATTTTCATTGACTCATCTCCTTTAAAAGCTCTTCATATCGTTTCCCAAAATCTTTAAATAAAATAACTCTTTCATCTTCTTTTTCTCCTTTTTGAATTATTACTTCTAGCCTTTCTTTCGGAAGTAAAGGTCCTAACCTTTCAGGCCATTCAATTGCGCAAACTCCTTCGTCATAAAAATATTCCTCATAACCTATGTCATAAAGGGCTGTGTAATCATCTAACCTATATAAATCAAAATGATAAAGAGGAATCCTTCCTTTATGTTCATTGACTAAAGTAAAAGTCGGGCTGGTAATTGGCTCATTTATTCCTAACCCCTTCGCAATTCCCTTTGTAAAAACAGTTTTGCCACTTCCTAAATCCCCATACAATAAAATTATATCTCTCCTCTTTAACAGCCTTCCTAATTTTTCTCCTAAAGAAATGGTCTCGTCTCTATTTTTGCAAATATAGGTCTTTTCCATTAAGTCTCACCCCACTTATTATAACTTTATTATATATTATCTTTTAGCAAATTAAAAATAAAAATAACCCCCAGCATGTGCTAGGGATCAGACTGTATGCGACGATGCAAAATATCTCCTTTGAAAATTTTTTAACTTTGTTAACAAACTAATCCCCAGCACCTACCAGGGATTTAAAATTAATGTTTGAAAAAAGGTGATAGCTTCTTATATACCAGGAAGGTAATTACTGACACTACAATTCCTTTTAATATATTAAAAGGAAATATTCCGTATGATATAAGAGTTTTTACATCCACTATATTTTTATTTGCTGCTTTGCCCATATTAATGATGGCATCCATAGGCCAGCCCATGACCCTTTGGTACAAAGGAAGAAAAACATAGTAATTTAAAAGTGAAGCAGTTACAGCCATCACTACTGTAGCAATTGCCATAGATATAAGAGCCGTTTTTCGCGTCTTATTAAATTGATATATAACCCCTGCAGCATAAACAAATATAGAACCTACAGTGAAGTTGGCAATTTCGCCAATAGCTCCCGACTGAGTCACAGTGGCATGGAGTATGTTTTTAATAAGCTCCACCATTACCCCATACAAAGGCCCTATAGCAAAAGATGCAACTAGCGCGGGTACATCACTAAAATCAAGTTTTAAAAATCCAGGAAACAGTGGTACCTGAAATTCTAAATACATAAGTATAAAAGCTGTTGCTGAAAGAAAACCCACCTTTACTATAGTTTGTGTTTTAGTTTTTTCCACAATTCATCCCTCCAATTTCACTTATCAAAAAAATCCTGAAGATAATCTTCAGGATTTTTTGGGATTTATTTCGCAAAAACAGGCACAAAAACAAAATCTTCTCCCCTCCAGACTTTCACTGTCGGCTGTGGAATTTCACCACATCAACCGCCTAAACGGCTCGCGGGCTATACCGCCGGTCGGGAATTTCACCCTGCCCCGAAGATTTATCTTCTTTACTATTCAATTTTAATTTTATTCTCTCACTTTTATCTATCTTTGTCAATAGTTTTAGTAAAAATTTGTACGTGCCAAGGATTAAGAAAGTACATGAGACAGTAAAAATTTTTAACTTGATTTATAAAGTAATAACTGTTCCCGCTTCCCCTTCGATGGCTTCTAAAGCTTTATCTAAAGAAGTAATTATTGCTCGCCTTCCTACTTTTGACTTTGCAAATCTTACTGCTGCTTTAACTTTAGGAAACATACTGCCAGGCGCAAAATGGCCTTCTTCCATGTATTTTATTGCTTCTTCCACTGTCATTTTGTCAAGAAATTTTTGATTTGGCTTGTTGTAATTTATTGCTACCTTTTCAACGGCTGTAAGAATTAGCAAAACATCTGCATCAATATCTTCTGCCAACTTTTCAGAAGCTAAATCTTTGTCTATTACGGCAGCTACCCCTCTTAAATTGCCATTTTCCCTAATTACAGGAATTCCTCCTCCCCCAACCGTTATTACTATCACCCCATTTTTTTCAAGTAACTTTATTGTATTAAGTTCTACTATTTCTTTGGGGTCAGGAGAAGGAACAACTCTTCTATATCCTCTCCCACTGTCTTCTACCATTTCATACCCTTTTTCTTTTATTAAAACTTCAGCTTCCTCTTTTGTATAAAAAGGTCCTATTGGCTTTGTAGGTTTTTTAAAAGCAGGGTCATTTTTATCCACCACAACTTGTGTTATAATAGTTGCTACTTCTTTTTTGATATTTCTCTCTTTCAAAACTTCTCTTAAAGCTTGTTGAATCATATATCCTATCATGCCTTGGCTCTCTGCTCCACACACGTCAAAAGGCATTGCAGGAACAATCTTTGATGCAGTTTCATTTTGTATGACTATATTCCCCACTTGCGGACCATTGCCATGGGTAATCACAACAGAATAACCTTTTTCAATTATGTCCGCCAAATACCCCGCTGTCCTCTTTACTACTTCCATTTGCGCCTCTGCAGTAGGAGGCGTATTTACGTCCTGCAGGGCGTTCCCTCCTAAAGCAACAACAATTTTGTCTTTCATAACGTCCTCCCTTGTAAAGTAATATTAAAGCAGAGTAGCAATCATCACAGCTTTAATTGTATGTTTTCTATTTTCTGCTTGGTCCCATACTCTTGATTGTTTACCTTCTATAACATCAAAAGTAACTTCTTGTCCTTTAACTGCAGGTAAGCAATGCAAAAATATGGTATCTTCTCTTCCTGTCTTTTTCATCATCTCCTCATTAACTTGAAAAGGTCTCAATAAAGCTTCTCTTTCCTCAGCTTTTGCTTCTTCTCCCATCGAAGCCCACACATCAGTGTAAATTGCATCTGCTCCTTCAAGACCCTCTCCTGGCACACTCGTAAGTTCAAAAGTTCCTCCATTTTCAGCTGCCATTTGCCTGATTTCATCTATAAATTCTTGTGAAGGCCACAATTCTTTTGGAGAATTAATCACATAATGCATCCCCATCTTAGCACAGCCTACCGCTAAAGTATTAGCCATGTTATTCCTTCCGTCCCCTACAAATACAAGCTTTCTTCCTGTTAAGCTTCCAAACTCTTCTTCTATTGTCATAAGGTCAGCCAAAACTTGAGTTGGATGATATTCGTCAGTTAAGCCATTGTACACAGGAACACCTGCATATTTTGCTAAAATTTCCACGGTTTCTTGTTTGAAGCCTCTGAACTCTATTGCATCAAACATCCTTCCTAAAACTCTGGCAGTATCCTCTATAGATTCTTTGGCTCCCAACTGAATGTCATCTGTTGATAAAAATACTGGATGTCCTCCTTCTTCACCAAAGGCAGTTTCAAAAGCGCATCTCGTTCTTGTGGACCTCTTTTCAAAAATGAGAGCAATAGTCTTACCTAAAAATCTTTGATGCACAACCCCTGCTTTTCTCTCTGCTTTTACTTGTTTAGCAATGTCTAAAATATATCTTATTTCCTGAGGGGTATAATCTTTTAAAGTTAATAGGCTCCTACCCTTTAAATTAAATGCCATAGTCATCCTCCTTTTAGCAATTTCACTTTATTAATTTTATATTATCTTATCCTTTTAGTCAAAAGGTTTATAATAAAGTCTTCTGTTTTCACTTTAATTGTACCCTTTTCACTTCTTGTAATCCTATAAATCCCTTTCGTTACGATGTAGCCTGGGGATCAGCCCGATACGCTCATAGTAGCGGAGTGTATCCGGTGAAAGGCCAAATTTTTTGCTTACTTCTGCAATTGTCATGCGGTTTCACCTCCGCTGTTCGATATTATATAACACTTGGAGTTAACTCCAAGTCAAGAGTTTTTAAATAGGAGCACTATTCATGGTTTACATAATAACTTGCATTACTGCACATCTCAAGCAACGAGGATAAATTTGAGACCAACTGCACATATCCCATTACGCAATAACAGTCTCTCTAACTATCTTACAAAAGATATAATGGCCAAATCTTCTCAGGAAAATACCTCCTCTATTGAATAAGGAGAAGAGCTGTTTAGCGAAGCCCTTTGCTTTTCAACAAATGTTTCACAAAAAAAACAAACACTAACAAGGAAAATATAACCGAAACAGCACTAATTGTGAATAATATCTGGTAGCTTGCGTATTTTGCAACCCAACCAAATATAATTGAACCTAATCCAATGCCAAGATCAGTAGCAGTTGAAAAGGAGGCACTGGCTACTCCCCGACGATCTGGAGGAACGAGACGTAATATCGTCGCTTGAAGAACTGGTTGTGCAGAACCAAAACCAATACCGTACAGAGTCGCTGAAACAAGCATACCGAACAATCCAGTCGAGACGCTCAGAACAATCAAAGCCAAAATAGAAATCAAAAGAGCAGGTACGACCACAAACATCTCACCATACTGGTCTGAAAGTTTTCCTCCAATGGGACGGCTTAAGAAAAGTGTTGCGGAATAAACCAGAAAAAATAAACCGGAATTGACCTTAAGAAAGTCAGCGAACAGTGGAACAAAAGTGGTAATACTGGCATAGGAGATAAACAGAAGTAAGACCGATACCGCAATAGACAAAACAGATTTCTCAAAAAATTCGATTTTCTTTGCATCCGATTGTGGTTGGAAAGGCATTTTCACACCAAACGATAATAGTAATGCTGTGATAGAAAAAGCTACAGCAAATAGAAACAAAGTATAATATGAGAGGTCCTGTACAATCCAGACACCCAACATTGGACTAATAGCCATAGCCAGGGTCATAGCTGTACCATACCATCCCATACCCTCCCCATAGCGAGCTTTGGGAACTATGTCTGCAATTACTGTACCAATAGCAGTTGTAGAAATAGCCCAACTTACTCCATGCAACATTCTAAGCCATATCAAAGCAGTAATTCCGTTCACCCAATTATACATATACATTGCCAAAGTGAAGAGAAATAGCCCCAGTATAATAAATGATCGCCTACCAAACCTATCCAGAAGTCCCCCGATAACTGGTCGGAAAATAACAGCAGACAACATAAAGATACCCATTGAGAGGCCTACATGGGTTTCATTACCGCCTATGTGTTTTATAAACAGTGGTAGAGTTGGATACAGCATATAAAATGCGGTAAACAGAAAAAATGTTCCCAGGATCATGAAAATAAAAGACCTTGTCCACAAGCGTTCCATGTTTCGTACCTCCTTAGAATAAAATATCACTTTCACAACCAGAGTATACATGCTGGAGTTAGCTCCAAGTCAATATCCCTTTTGAAATTTGGTCCGTGTCAAGTTTTCTTAGGTAAATTTTTTGTGCTAGACCCTTGGCTCCGTTATCTCTTTTAAAACATATGTTATCCAGGGCCTTCCTGCAAATCTCCCTTCCAAAATCGGTAGTAAAACTTCCAGTACTTGACTCATCCTGTCTCCACCTTCTATTGTCCATCTGCAACTATGGCGTTTCATTACTCTAGCTATGTTGTACTGTATTTGCCCCTCAAGGAATAAATAAAAATAAATCATATAATTTCAGAATGCATAAAATTTTTTAAATTACAAAATTTATGAGGCTATTTATTTAGACTCCTCTAAATAAACAGCCTCATGACAACTTAAACTTTATGTACTAATTTCCCATTAATAAATACATATTTCGTCCTTGTCTTTACTTCCAACGGATTTCCATCAAAGACTACAATATCAGCATCTTTTCCCTTTTCAATACTTCCTACTCTATCATCAACTCCTAAAATTTTCGCAGGATTTATAGTAATGGCTTTTAAAGCCTCCATTTCATCCATGCCTTCCTTTACAGCTAAAGCAGCACATAGAGGCAAGTAATTAATAGGTATTACAGGATGGTCCGTCATTATTGCAACTGTAAGTCCCGCTTTTGAAAGAATTCCTGCTGTCTTAAAACTTAGATTTACAAGCTCAATCTTTGACCTTTCAGACAAGGAAGGCCCCACAATAACCTTAACATTTTCTTTCACCAATTCATCAACAATTAAATGACCATCAGTACAATGGTCAATAGTTATATCTACATTAAATTCTTTTGCAATTCTTAAAGCAGTAAAAATATCATCTGCTCTATGAGCATGAGCTTTTATAGGAATTTCTCTCTTTAACACTTTTACCAATGCTTCAAGGCCTAAGTCCCTTTCAGGCTTTTTGTCTTCTTCTGCCTGTTCCATTTTTTCCATATATTCTTGGGCTTTTATAAGCTCTTGCCTTAAAAGAGCCGCAACTGCCATTCTAGTTGAAGGCATTTTATGCTGTTCATGATAAACAGATTTGGGATTTTCTCCAAAAGCAACTTTTACAGCTGCCGGTTCTTTTACTATCATATCATCTATTCTTTTACCATAAGTTTTTATAACTGCAAATTGTCCTCCTATAACATTGGCACTGCCAGGACCTGTCGCAACTGTCGTAACCCCTGCTTGATAAGCCTCCTCAAAGTATTTATCCATTGGATTTATTCCATCAATCGCTCTAAGCTGTGGAGTTACAGGGTCTGTCGCTTCATTCCCATCTGCTCCTTCAAACCCCACAGCATTTTCCCACATTCCAAGATGACAATGAGCATCAATCAAACCCGGCATAACTGTTAAACCTTGTACATTAATAACTTCTGCATCTAAAGGAGCAATTAAATTTTCTCCAACATCAGCAATTTTTCCATTATCAATGAGTACATCTCCTTTTTCATAGATTTTTCCTGCCATAGTCAAGACTTTTCCACCTTTTAATAAATACATATAATTCCCCCCTGAGTTCGTTATATATTAAACATTATAGCATAAAGACACAATTTCATGAAATCACTACCCTTTGTAAAATAATTCCACTAAACTTTTCTGTCCAGACATGTCAAAATATTATCTTTTTTAAAGTTTGTTTAACTTTTCCATTATGAAATCTTTCTTATAAAGTCCTATTAAAAACAATATTACTGCAATAGCAGCTACTAATGCCGCCATAAAATAATTTTTGCTTCCCAAATTCGCACCTATATAAGTTGAAAAAAATATGCCTGGCAGTCTCGCAAAAAGAGTAATGATAAAAAAATTGTAAAATTTAACCGGTGTAATTCCTGCAATATAGGAAAGGGCATCTTTTGGTATTCCCGGAATAAAAAATAACAAAAAAAGAACTGTCTCTCCTTTGGGGTTATTTATAATATAATCAAATTTTTTTAAATTTTCCTCTGAAACAATACTTTTCACAAATTTATAACCTAAACCTCTCGCTATTAAAAAGCAAATAAGAGAACCTATGGTAATACCTATGACAGAATAAAAAGTACCCAATAAAGTCCCAAAAATGTATCCTCCTGCAATTTGCACTATTTCTCCCGGTATAGCAAATATAACTACTTGAAGTATTTGAACTCCTATAAATACAATAACACTAAACTTATCAAAGCTATGTATCCACTGCCTAAATTCATAAGGGTTGTCAATTAACAAAACAAAATCCCTTCCAAAAGTCGCCATAATAACCACTAGGGTAATAGCAAAAATGACTATTAAAAATAAATTTATTACATAAGTCTTGTGTATTTTCATTCATTTACACCTCAATTTTTTATCCATTTCTCTTTTTTATTTTTACAAAATAATCGTAAAGTTGCGAAACAGCCCTACCAGCATAATTCAAATATTCCCTTCCCTTCCCACATACAAAAGGTAACACGCGTTTTCCATACTTTTTCCCTGCTCCTAACATAAGCCCTGTCCCTATGCCATATATAATAATTTTTCTAATAGACCTTTTAACAACATTTTGAGAGCCCGGGCCAAAAATACCAAAGATAAATCCGACTTTATCTTTATTACCTCCAACCCATTTGGCTTTTGGCATTTTTCTCCCCCCATTTTATTCAAAAATTACGGTCCTATGTTTGTAATTTTATTATAGGATTCATCCAAATTTATGTCAATAAAAGCACTATCTATGCAAAAAACCGGCATTTTACTGCCGGCTTCTAAATATCTAATTGCCTATGTATTTTTAATCATTTTCCTCTACTTCTTCATTGGTACCATATACACTGTTTGAAACTGTCTCATCTGTATTTGCATACACATCTTGAGATACTGTACTTTCTTCATTATTTTCTATCTCCGTTTGATCTCCTTCTTCAATTTCTATATCTTCCTCTTCTTCAATTTCTATATCTCCTGTTTCTTCATTATAATTTACTTTTGCTCCAAAAATCTCTAATATGAACCTAAGGGGTACAAAGGTTCTATTGCTTATTTCCATCGCTGGAACCTCTAAAGTATCTTCTTTACCATTTATCAAAACTTTTGATTCACCTAAAACAAGTTGAATTGTTATATCGCCTTTGGTAATAGTAACTGTCTTGGTTTCTTCGTCCCAGTCCACTTTTGCTCCAAAACCATTCATTATAGCCCGCACAGGGATTAAGGTTCTTCCTTCTTTTATCACTGGAGGTATATCAAACTTTATCTCTTTTTTATTGACAGATACCTTGCCTTTAAATTCCTTAGCTTTCACGCTAGCTTCTAATTTTGTCTGCGTTTGAACTTCTACCTTATTTTTAGTGTTTCCCTTTGCCTTTAGTGTAGTTTGGGCTTTTACATTGACTTGATGTTTTACCTTATCCGGTTTTGCATAAACTGTTAAAACAGAGGAAAAAATCAACAACCCCGTCAATACAAAAGCTAGTATTTTTTTCATATACTCTTCCTCCTTTGTTGATTTATTTTATTTTCACTACATAATTCGGAAGAAAAAATGAATTTTTAGGGGGTACACTTAAAAAATTTTTATTTCATTGAAAGAGAAATTCGATTTCTCTCAAGGTCAACATTTAAAACTTTCACTTTTACAATGTCACCCACTGCAACTACATCAAGAGGATGTTTTATGTAGCTTTGAGACATCTCAGAAATGTGGACAAGGCCATCAGTATGAACCCCTATATCTACAAAACAGCCAAAATCAGTAACATTCCTAACTGTTCCCATTAGCTCCATGCCTGGTTTCAGCTCATTTATAGTCATTACATCAGACCTTAAAATGGGCTTGGGTAAGTCTTCTCTTGGGTCTCTTCCAGGTTTTTTAAGCTCTGAAACTATGTCGTAAAGTGTAGGAAGTCCTATATCGTATTCCTCTGAAATCCTCTCTAACCCGTATTCTTCTAAAGAATTAGCAAAGTCTTTTAACTTTTTTCTATCTAATGTTTCTTTTTTATATCCAAATTTTTTCAAAAGTTTTTCCAAAGTTTCGTAACGCTCTGGATGAACTGCTGTTGAATCAAAAATATTGTCTCCCTCCAAAATCCTCAAAAAACCGGCACATTGTGTAAAAGTGGCTTCTCCTAATCTCTTTACATTTTTAAGCTGTTCCCTACTTGTAAATTTCCCTATTTGATTTCTATATTCTACAATATTCTTGGCAATAGCAGTATTTATCCCTGAAACGTATTTTAAAAGAGACACTGACGCAGTGTTTAAATCAACTCCTACGCTGTTTACACAATCTTCTACAACACCGTTTAAAGCTTCTCCCAGCTTTTTCTGGTCTACATCGTGTTGATACTGTCCTACCCCGATAGACTTTGGATCGATTTTTACAAGCTCTGCTAAGGGATCTTGAAGCCTCCTTGCTAGTGATATAGCACCTCTTAAGCTTACGTTTATGTCAGGAAATTCTTCTGTAGCTATTGGAGAAGCAGAATAAACCGATGCACCTGCTTCATTCACTATCACATACTTTACCTCTCTTGAAAGCTCCTTTATAAGGTCCGCTATAAACATTTCGCTTTCTCTTGAGGCAGTTCCATTCCCCAAAGCGATTAAAGTGACATTGTATTTTTCTATTAGCTCTTTGAGCACTTTTTTAGAATTATCAATATCATTTTGAGGAGGGGTAGGATAGATTGTTGCAGTATCTAAAAGCTTTCCTGTTTCATCCACAATGGCAATCTTACACCCTGTTCTATACGCCGGGTCAAACCCCATAACAACATGTCCTTTTATTGGGGGCTGAAGTAAAAGGCTTTTTAGATTTTCTTTAAAGACTATTATCGCTTTTTCTTCTGCTTTTTCTGTGAGAGCATTCCTTATTTCTCTCTCTATTGAAGGTGCAATAAGCCTTTTGTAGGAATCTTCAATTGCCCTTTTATAATACTCTGCAAATATTGAAGCTTTATTTACTTTTGTTTCTATAAGCTTATTTATTATCCTTTCACTATCTACCTCAATTTTTACAGATATGTATTTTTCCCTTTCTGCCCTGTTTATCGCAAGAATCCTATGAGGCGGTATTGTCTTTACAGCTTCTTTATAGTCATAATACATTTCATAGGGAGATTTTTCTTTTTTCAGCGCTTGTGTCACTATAATTCCGTTATTCCATGTAAAATTCCTTATGTATTTTCTTATCTCAGCGTCATCAGATATATCCTCTGCAATTATATCCATTGCTCCTTGGTATGCTTCTTCAACTGTTAGAACATTTTCATTAAGATAAGGCTTTGCGTATTCCTTTACATCCCCATTCATTACTTCATTTGAAGAAATAATCTTTGCAAGAGGCTCCAAGCCTTTTTCTTTAGCAATGGTCGCCCTTGTCCTTCTTTTTTGCCTAAAAGGTCTGTATATGTCCTCTACCTCTTGTAAAGTTGTAGCATTCTCTATCTTTTCTTTTATCTCCTCTGTCAATTTTCCCTGCTCATCAATAAGCCTTATTGTATCCTGTTTTTTCTCTTCAAGGTTTCTCAAATATGTGAGGCGCTCATAAAAATTTCTCAACACCTCATCTGACAAACTTCCTGTCGCTTCTTTTCTGTACCTTGCAATAAAAGGAATTGTATTCCCTTCATCAATAAGTTTTATAGTGTTTTCCACCTGAAAATCTTTCAAACCAAATTCTCTTTTTAATGCCTCTTTTATTCTATCCATGACTTACTCCTTTCTCGTAAAATACATAGCTTAAATTTAAAGGGATACCTTTTTAAGATATCCCTTGTGATTTCTGTTTGAGATAAGCATTTATGAAATCGTCTATCTCTCCATCCATCACTGCCTGAACGTTTCCCACCTCAAAATTTGTTCTGTGGTCCTTAACAAGGGTATAGGGTTGAAAAACATACGACCTTATTTGATTACCCCATGCCGCTTCTTTGTGCTCTCCTTTTAAATCTTCGATTTTTTCCTTCTTCTCTTTCATCATAAGGTCCAAAAGTTTTGCTTTAAGCATTTTCATTGCTGTCTCTCTGTTTTGAATCTGTGACCTCTCATTTTGGCAAGAAACCACTATCCCTGTAGGAAGATGAGTAATTCTTACGGCAGACTCTGTTTTGTTTACATACTGACCTCCTGCACCCGAAGCTCTATATGTGTCAATCCTTAAGTCCTCAGGCCTTATTTCAACTTCAATATCATCTTCTAATTCAGGAAGTACTTCCACCAGTGCAAAGGAAGTATGCCTTCTACCCGCCGCATCAAAAGGAGATATCCTCACAAGGCGGTGAACACCAGCCTCTGATTTAAGATACCCATAGGCAAAAGGTCCTTTTATCATTAAAGTGACACTTTTGATGCCTGCCTCTTCTCCTTGCAAATAATCCAAAGTTTCCACATCAAAGCCTTTGTCATTAGCCCATCTCGTATACATGCGAAGTAACATTTCAGCCCAATCTTGGGCCTCTGTACCGCCTGAACCTGCGTGAATAGAGAGTATAGCATTATTTTTGTCATAGGGACCATTGAGAAGAGTTTTTATTTTTAAATCTTCAAGCTTTTTCTTCAGCTCTTTGTACTCTTTGTCTACTTCCTCAGTTATCGATTCATCTCCTTCTTCCAGTCCCAATTCAATGAGAGTAGTCAAATCTTCCCATTTTCTCACAAGTGAATTATACTCTTCTAACAACTCTTTTAATTCTTTTTGTCTCTTAGCTAATTCTTGAGATTTTTTAATATCATTCCAAAAATCTGGGTCAGCCATTTCCTTATCTATTTCCTCTATCTCTCTTTTGACACCTTCTATGTCAAAGAGAAACCCCCATTTCTTTTATTTCTTCAAACATTTTTGAAACTTCAGCCTTATAATCCTGTAACAAACTGCATCTCTCCTTTTAATATTTTAGATTAGCGCCACAGCAATATTTATATTTTTTCCCACTGCCACAAGGGCAGGGGTCATTTCTTCCAATTTTTTTGCCTTTAACAACAGGTTGCTTTTTTTCTTGGATACCTGCATTCGTAAAAACAGGTTTTGCTACTTGCTCTCTTTGAATCATATTGTTTTTATCTATTTGAATGTGATATAAAAATTTCACAGTCTCTTCTTGTATGCTTTGTACCAAGTCTTCAAACATGTCAAAAGCTATTTTTTTGTATTCAATAAGAGGGTCTACCTGTCCATAAGCTCTCAAGCCTATTCCCTGACGCAATTGATCCATTTCATCTATATGGTCCATCCACTTAGTATCTACCACTCTTAAAAGAACTATCCGTTCAAGTTCCCTCATTTGCTCTGGACCAATTTCAGCTTCTTTTTTCTCGTATTGTTTTACAGCTTCTTCATATATTATGTTAGTTAAAACTTCTTTGTCAAGTCTGTCTATATCGACATCAATAACTACGCTGTCTTTTTCAAGGAACATGTCATAAAGATAGTCTAGCAATCCTTTTATATCCCATTCTTCAGGATATTTACTTCCTGCAGTGTATACCTCAACATTTCTCTCTATTATACTTCTTATCATGTCAAAAATTGATTCTTTTAAGTTTTCACCCTCAAGTACCTTTCTCCTTTGGGCGTATATTATCTCTCTTTGTTTGTTCATTACATCGTCATACTGTAAGACATGTTTTCTAGTGTCAAAATTTATACCCTCTACTTTTTTCTGAGCCTGCTCAATTTGTTTTGTCAAAATCTTATGCTCTATAGGCTGGTCATCGTCTATGCCCAGGGTGTCCATCATGTTTTTTACCCTTTCTGAACCAAAAAGTCTCATAAGGTCGTCTTCTAAGGATATATAAAATCTCGTTTCTCCCGGATCTCCTTGACGTCCTGCACGTCCTCTTAACTGGTTGTCAATTCTCCTAGCTTCATGCCTTTCAGTCCCTATAATGTAAAGCCCCCCTAGCTTTACAACCTCATCGTGTTCTCTTTCAGTCTCTTTCTTGGCCTCTTCCAGAAGCTCAAAATATCTTTCTCGGGCTTTTTTAACTTCCTCGCCTGAAATAGGTCCATATCCCGCAGCTTCATTAATAATTTCTTTTGAGTACCCCTCCTCAAGCATCTTTTTCTTTGCTATAAATTCAGGATTTCCTCCCAACAGTATATCAGTACCACGGCCTGCCATGTTTGTTGCAATTGTAACCGCTCCTTTTCTCCCCGCCTGCGCTATTATTTCCGCCTCTTTTTCGTGATACTTTGCATTTAACACTTGATGAGGTATGCCGCGCTTTTTTAACATTGCACTTAATCTTTCTGATTTTTCAATAGAAATCGTGCCGACTAAAACAGGTTGCCCTTTCTTGTGATGCTCCACAATATCCTCAACAACAGCTCTAAACTTAGCCTCTTCAGTTTTGTATATCACATCAGGATGATCTATCCTTATCATTGGCTTGTTAGTGGGTATTACAACGACATCTAAACCATAAATTGCTCTAAATTCTTGTTCTTCAGTTTGAGCTGTACCCGTCATGCCGGCTAACTTTTTATACATTCTAAAGTAATTCTGGAAAGTAATGGTAGCTAAAGTCTTGCTTTCCCTCTCTACTTTGACACCTTCTTTTGCCTCAATAGCCTGATGAAGACCTTCGCTGTATCTTCTTCCAAACATGAGCCTGCCAGTAAATTCATCCACTATAATGACTTGACCGTCTTTTACTACATAATCTATATCCCTTTTCATTATTGCATGAGCTTTCAAAGCCTGATTAATGTGATGAGAAATTTCCATATTTTCAATATCAGCAAGGTTTTTAATTCCAAAAAATTTTTCCGCTTTTACAACGCCTTTTTCAGTCAAACTTACAGTTTTCGCCTTTTCATCAACCACGTAGTCCTCATCTTTTTTAAGGGTTCTTACAAACCTGTCAGCTAATTTATACATGTCAGTTGATTTTTCTCCTACGCCTGATATGATAAGAGGAGTCCTCGCTTCATCTATCAATATGCTGTCTACCTCGTCCACTATAGCATAATTGAGCCCTCGTTGCACCATGTCTTCTTTATATATAACCATGTTGTCTCTTAGATAGTCAAATCCGAATTCATTGTTGGTTCCATAAGTTATATCCGCAGCATAAGCCTTTTTTCTTTCTTCTGGGCCCATATCATGGAGTATCACTCCAACGCTTAAACCTAAGAACTCGTATATTTTACCCATCCAATCGCGGTCTCTTTTTGCCAAGTAATCATTGACAGTTACAATGTGAACTCCTTTGCCCTCTAAAGCATTAAGATATGCAGGTAATGTCGCGACGAGGGTTTTTCCTTCACCAGTTTTCATTTCAGCGATACGCCCTTGGTGAAGGACAATGCCGCCTATCACCTGCACCCTAAAATGCTTCATTTTTAGGGTTCTCCACGCAGCTTCTCTTACCACTGCAAAAGCCTCAGGAAGTATATCATCAAGAGTTTCACCATTTTTCAATCTATTTTTAAATTCATCTGTTTTCGCCCTAAGTTCAGCATCTGTAAGTCTTGCCATTTGATCTTCATATGACAAAACTTTATCGGCAATAGGTTCAAGTCTTCTAACTTCGCGTTCACTGTAGCTACCAAATATTTTTTCAACTAAGCCCAACATTTTTATCACCTTCTAAGGTATTGTTAATCAAATATATATTATATCACTATACGGTCTTTATGGCAATAAAAAGCAGGTTTTTTCAAGAATATTTTACACTCTCTTCATACAATTTTCACAAAAAAGAACGTCTCAAAATTGAGGCGTTCTCATAGACTGTAGTCAAACTTTTTGAAAGTAGATATTTTGCATAAGGAGCGACTTGTGACAAAGCGCTAACAAAACTTAACGAGACCGAGGGTGGAGGCAGGGCCGAAGCCACGGATGGCGGAGGCGGGCACTAAGACAGGACGTCGAATGTGCCCGGAACCCTGCCGTAACCCGAAGGTCGAGTTTAGTTTTGTCGCTTTGGAACTCCAGAGCGACGATGCAAAATATCTACTTAAAAAATATCTGACTTTATCAACAATCTGAAAACACCACAATTTTGAAACGCTTTTTAAAGTTAATTTTTTGTACCTATTATCTTTAACTTCAAAATAGGATTTAATGCGTAAAATACCACTAATGCAATTACCGAATCTATTGTGTGGTGAAGTATAGTACCTACCCCTACCACCACAAAAGCTTTGTAAAAATCAAATCCAAAAGGCATCACAACAATAGCTTCTAAAACAGCGTGTATTGGAAGTGTAACAGCTAAAGCAACAGGGAAAGAATATCTTCTTTGCATCATTTTAGCTCCGACATAGCCAAACACCGCGTGAACCGCCGCCCTTGCTGCTATTACAGGTCCCAATTTTATTAAAAATCCTATCGCAGATACAACACCTACAAATACTGCTGTTGCAGGACTTATAAGTATTGCCAGCATCACAGGTACATGGGATGCCAGTGTAGCTGAAAAAGGCGGAATAACTATCCCTAATACTCCTCCAAAAGCTAAAGGTATAACAAGTGCCAATGCTGCTAAAAGCCCTCCAATAGTAATCTCTCTTGTCTTCACGTTAAAACCCCCATTCTTTAGTTTTTACAATTATAGTATACAAGATGTATATACAGCTGTCAATAATAAAATAACCACTTTTCAAAAATTTTTAAAGTGGTTATAAATCATCATTCTATTAAAAAACCTTTTTGCTCTAATGCCTTTTGTATTCTGTCCAATACCTCTTCACTCTCCCCTTCAACAGTGTGAAGATGCACTCCATCCGTAAGAGAAGACAAAAGGGTTGCTTTTCCTTCCTTTACAAACTCCATGAATTTACTTACATCATACCTTGAAGAAAGCATTAAAAGCCCTTTTATCTCCCCATAGAAAGGATGTTCCACGATTACATCTAACACCTTTCCTCCATTGTCAACAATTAAATTTAGCTCCTCCTCTGTCCTGTCATATCCGTGTTTGACAGCAAAAACTCTTTTTACAGTGTTTTCTTTTACAGTGTCTATTATATAGCCTTGAGGGGTAGATAATATTTTAATCCCTTTAGCCCTTAAAATAGCTATATCTTGCACAATAACCTGCCTTGTAACACCAAATCTTTTGGCAAGGTCAGAGCCAGATATAGGCTCTTTAGCATTTTTTAAAATTTCAACTATTTTATCTCTTCTATCTTGTGCCGTCATGACTTTTCACCTTTTTAAGCATTGCATTTGTAACAAGTAAAAACGTACCCGTCGCCATTATAAAATCTCCTATGCTAAAGGCTTTGGGCAGTGGATAAGGTTTGGGCAATACTAACACATCCGCTAAAAATTTTAACCGTGTAGAACTTTTCAAAACTTGGTGAGTAGCAATTCTATTTGCCTGAAGTTGTAGTATGAGATTATTAAGTCCCGCTGCCTTTAAAGCATCAATGGATACAGGCATTCTTCCTCCATTAGCAAATATTACAATAAAATTTAAAAACACTCCCACACTTATTATCCTAAAATACTTGTTATTTCTATTGTACCACAATCCTATGAAAAGTAAAAGATACACAAAGAAGTGTATATAAGACTGGTATTTTATAACCCCATAAAATTTATTAGAAAAGTTTAACATGCCAAATTCCAAGACAAATGCCGCTATAAAAAGGCTGGGTTTTTTTATTTCAATATCAGCAATACCGCTGATTTTTCCTTTTTTTAAAGTTCCGTAAATTAAAGACACACCTAAGGAATCAAATATCATGCTTAAATTCCTCCCTGTGTTTTTCAAAAGCTTTTTTGAAAGCTTTTATTATTTTAGGGCTAAATTGTGTACCCTCATTTCCTACAATTATTTCATATGCTCCCTCTTGAGAAAAAGCCTTTCTGTAAGGTCTGTCTGAAACCAATGCATCAAAAACGTCTGCCAAAGAAAGTATTTGCGCTTCCAATGGTATTTCCTCACCTTTTATCCCGTCGGGATATCCATTTCCATTATACCATTCATGATGGTATTTTACCCACAAAGAAACCTCTTTTAACGCAGGGACTTCTTTTAATATTTCATAGCCTTTTTGAGGATGTTCTCTTATTATGCTTAATTCTTCATCACTTAATTTCCCAGGCTTATTTAAAACCTCTTCCTTCACTCCAATCTTTCCTATATCATGTAAAAGGGCTGCAATTTTCACCATTTCAGTGTGAGACTCACTGAAACCAAATTCTCTACAAAGCAAAGCTGCAATTTTTTCTACGTTTTTTGAATGACCAGCTGTATACTTGTCTTTTGCATCAAGAGCTTTTACCAAAACATTTATTGTGTCATAATAAGACTGCTTTGAGTCCATATAAAGCTTAAACATGTAGCGTATCATAAAAAGAGGTATAAAGAGCAAAATAAGACTTACATAGCCTATTCTTACAAAAGCCTCCGACATGATTATGCCTAAAAATGCAAGAAAGAAAAAGTTGGGAATAGCCCATTTGAAATCTTTTATTAGAATGTAGATAAAAGATTTGTTCATTAAAAAAGACAATAACATTGCCACAATTGAAGTATTTAACAAGTAATATACAATTGCTGCTAATATTGCAGATAAAAGGTGGTGGGGATATATAGAATAACCTGGAGTCCCCCCTGTATATTCATATATTAAGCCAGCAATACCTACACTTAAAGCTAATTGAGATACATTAAATAGAGTTTTGTAAAAAGGCATATTAAATACATGCCATGTCTTTCCATCCGAGTATCTTCCTACTCTTCCTGCCATACCAATGGCGGCAATTAAAGAGCCTTGATATGGTCCAAAAATAAGTAATGCCATTAAATCAACTGCAAATGCAACAGATACACTAAAATCTTTTGCTATATATATTGGCATTGACTCGGCTAAAACTGCAAAAAATCCAAACAAAATTATATCTACAATGCTATTTGTAGGAACGTTTAGCATAGAATCTACAATAAAAAATAACCCTAATATTATTACTATAGAAATATATATTTTTACCCTTTTGTTAAGCATAATAAACCTCCTATTTTCAATCTAAAAAACACCTCAAACCGCTTAACTCCACGCATAATTTGCACCTCCTGCTAATGCAAGTGTCATTAAAACCAACAATACTTTTATAAGTGTTGCTTTATTCACCCTGAAACCCCCCTTTGCTGTAAAAGCTCTTCTGCCCTTAGGCTTCAGGCGGCGCTACGCTAAAACAGTTTTTAAGCGGTTTGGGTGTTTAAAAACTAAAGGGATGTAATCGACATGACGCGCCTGTTGACGGCATCTAATGTGGCTTTTACCACAGCCTCTCCTTCATCTTTTTTTATAAGACATGAACCTGTTAGGAGTTCTTCCTGGTTATTTGTTACATGGGTAACCCCTATAACTATTATTCTGCTTTTGGCTATATTAAATATGTCGATATCTTCTAATAGAAATAAATGGTTTTTGGGAATCAATTTAGAAATAGAGTCTAGCGTAGCATTAGCAATTATTTTATACTTATTACTTGCAGTATTTGGTCCTTCAGCATACCCTTCAAAAACCTCATCACCTCTTGTGAGTATAACTCTCGCTTCACTGGTAAGGCCATTATTTATAAAGGAATAACTTGAAAAAACAAGCCTGTGTTCTCCTTGAAGTTTTTCTCCAGTATCAATTTGCGCAACACTGATAATCTTGTAATTTATATCAATTTCAAACTGTGCCATTATGACAGATTGCACATCTCTTGCAATCTGCTTTGCATTCCTTGTACTATCAGCTAATACATGGATTTCAGTTATTTCACCATTTTCTGCAACAACTCTGCTTGATAATACTCCTTGAATTTTGTTTATGTATCCTTCCATTGAAGTTACCATATCTTTTGTTATTTCACCCATTATCTTCACACCCTATCAAAATTTGTGCACACTTAAAATATATTCTATACAAAATTTAAAATTCCTTCTTTTTAGACAAAAAAATGGGGATAGAGCCCCATCCCAATTTATTTATTTTTTATGTAGTTTTATTCTATCGGCTCTATCAGGCCATATTTGCCATCTTTTCTTTTGTATACGACATTTATGGTATCAGTATCGGCATTTGTAAATACAAAGAAGTTGTGTCCTAACAGATTCATCTGAAGAATTGCTTCCTCAGCTGACATAGGTTTTATAGGAAACCTTTTTGTTTTAACTATTTCAAAGGAAGTTTCTTCCTCTTCTTCCTTAGCTTCTTGATAAACAGGTGGAATCTCAAATCTTATTGACTCATTAGCACCAAATCTATTTTTAAGCTTTGTTTTGTGTTTAAGAATTTGTCTTTCTATTTTGTCTACGACCCTATCGATTGAACCATACATGTCATCGCTGACCTCTTCAGCTCTAAATATAATACCCTTAAAAGGTATTGTAATTTCTGCAATATGATGGTTTTTTTGTACGCTTAAAACTGTTCTCACTTCAGTGTCCTCAGTAAAGTACTTGCTTAATTTGCTAACTTTTTTTACAACCGCATCCCTTAGTCCATCTGTAACTGCCATACCATTTTTACCACTTACTGTGATATTCATAGTATCAAACCCCTCTCATTATCCTTCTATTTAATATAATTCTACATAAAAAACAATATTCCTGCAATACGTGGAAACAAAAAAACACTCCTTCTCGGAGTGACTTTACAAAATCTTACTTATAAATTCCTTTGTCCTTTCATTTTTTGTATTGTAGAAAATATCTTCTGGCGTCCCTTCTTCAATTACCATTCCATCGTCCATAAAAATAACTCTATCTCCTACTTCCCTCGCAAAACCCATTTCATGAGTTACAACTACCATAGTCATCCCTTCATTTGCCAACCCTTTCATGACGTTTAAAACTTCTTTTACCATTTCAGGGTCAAGGGCTGATGTGGGCTCATCAAAAAGCATAATATCTGGCTGCATAGCCAATGCCCTTGCAATTGCAAGTCTCTGTTTTTGACCACCTGACAACTTAATAGGATACTCGTCTTTTTTATCTAAAAGCCCTACTTTTTCAAGTAAACCCAAAGCTATATTTTCAGCAGTTTTTTTGTCCATCCTCTTCACTTTAATAGGAGCTAACGTTACATTTTCAAGAGCCGTCAAGTGAGGAAATAAATTAAAGTGCTGAAAAACCATCCCTACTTTTTGTCTTATTTTATTGATATTTACTTTTCTGTCGTTTATTTTAATTCCTTCAATGTAGATTTCACCTCTAGTAGGCACTTCTAAAAGGTTTATACACCTTAAAAGGGTACTTTTTCCCGAACCGCTTGGTCCTATTATCACAACAACTTCTCCCTTATTTACGCTTAAGCTTACCCCTTTTAACACTTCTAAATTCCCAAAGGTTTTATATACTTCATTAACGCGTATCACCGGCTCTGAGCCTCCTTTCAAAAATCCCAAGGAGCCTTGAAAAAATGAAGGTCATTATAAAATATATGGCAGCAATGATGATGTAAGGCTCGAAATACTTATAAGTAACGCTTTGTATAATATCTGCCTGCCTTGTAAGGTCTGCAAAACCTATAACTGATACAATTGCCGATTCTTTCAGCATCACAATAAATTCGTTTCCTAATGCAGGAAGAATATTTTTTATTGCCTGAGGAATTATAACGTATCGCATCGCCATAGTATGAGTCATTCCAAGCGATCTAGCTGCCTCGTTTTGGCCAGGGTCTACAGCTTGTATGCCTGCCCTTATAATCTCTGCAACATAGGCAGCGCTATTTATAGCAAGAGCAGAAACTCCTGCTATAAAAGCTGGTATATCTATTCCAAATTGCATAAGGCCGTTGTATATCAACAAGAGTTGCACCAAAAGAGGAGTACCTCTTATAATTTCAACATAGCTTGCACCTACAAAGCTTATTGGCTTTATAGAGGACATTTTAATAAGAGCAACAATCAGACCTAATATAACTCCTATAGTCACCGCTAAAAAGGTGAGTTTTAAAGTCATGAGAAGGCCACTTACAAATAAATGACTGTATTTTAGCATGCTCAAAAAATTTACACTCATAAAAATCTTCCTTTCTGCAAAATTTTAGTGGAGAACTATTTTAAAAATTCTCCACTAAATCTCATCATTACTTAAACCATTTATCTACAAGCTTGTCATATTCGCCGCTTGCTTTTAAATCTTTTATCACTTCGTTTATTATATTCACTAATTCTTTATTTCCTTTAGCCACTGCAACAGCCATACCACCTTCCTCAGTGTTGATTTCTTTCATGGAAAGTATCTTCATGTCTTTGTATTCTTTTAAATATGCATTTGCAACAGTATCCTCCAATACTATTGCATCACATCTGCCGTTTTTTAAATCCATGAAGGCGTCTCCCACACGATTTAGCTGCTTCAAATTTACATCTGGTATTTTTTTAGCTGCTTCTTCAGAAGTGGTACCTATTTGCACTGCGACAGTTTTACCTTTTAAGTCATCAAACTTTAAAATCGGGCTATCATTTTTTACAACCACAACTTGTTGACTGTTGTAATAAAGATCTGAAAAGTCAACATTTTCGGCTCTATCTGGGGTTGGAGTCATACCAGCAACTATCATATCTATACGCCCTGATTGAAGAGCTGGAATCAACCCTTTAAAGTCCATGTCCTTTATCTCTAGCTTTACACCTAATTTTTTTGCAATAGCATTTGCTATATCAATGTCAAAACCTACTATTGTATCTTTATTTCCTTCCACCTTATGAAACTCAAAAGGTGGAAAATCCGCACTTGTACCCATTACGATAACGCCTTTTTGTTTAATTTTTTCTAAGGTATTAGTAGGCTTACTGCCGCAACCAGCCAAAAATAAAGACAAAACGAGTGTTATTATTAAAAGCGCAGTAAATGATTTTTTATTCATTCTCCTTCTCCTCTCCTGTACATAAAAATTTTTTAAAGTTATAAGTTATTCACATTACCATCTATAACGTTCAATGCATCATAGAATTCACTTTGATAATTATAATATCATGTGAATAAAATTTCAATAGTTTTTATATTAAAGACATAGTGGAATTTTTTTGGAGTTTTTATAGACGTTGTGAAATAAAAAGTTGTGGATAATGGGGATAAGTCTGTGAATAAGTTTTAAATTCGTTTTTAACAATGTGGAAAAAGTTCTGAAATACAAAAAAGACACCAAAACGGTGTCTTCTGTATAATCCTCTTTACTTTTCTTGCGAAAAAGTAAGGGGATTATCTCTCAATACCAAAAGCTCTCTTGTTTTTTCTAGCATTATATTGATGGTTTCTTCTTTTCTTCGCATCTCTGCAGGCTTTGCACCTTACAGGCTCATTTTGAAAGCCTTTCTCAGCATAAAACTGTTGTTCTCCCGCTGTCCACACAAACTCCTTTCCGCAATCTTTACAAACTATCATTTTGTCTTGATACATAACTAATAATCCCCTCACTTTTAATTTTTGATTTAATATAAGTGTATTATATCATCATAAACCTTAAATAGCAATAAAATTTTAATAAAATTTCTACGATATCAAAATACAAATTCCGACATTTTATTGTAAAATTCATCAAACAGTGGTATAATATATATACAACCGATTGCATAACTTTATTCATCCATTTTGGAGGTGTTTAACGAATGAAAAAGCAAAAAGACTACTATAAGAAGGAGAAATTCAAACTAAGTTTAAAAATTCCTAAGGCAAACGTTAGACTAAAGTTTTTTAACAGTGCTAGTGGCATATTTGCTAAACTAATGACCTTCATAGCCTTTGTAATAATCGTTCCTCTTGCTTTCACTGGCTATATGTCTACAAGCAAGTCAGTAGAAATTTTACAAGATACTATCAACATCTCTAATACAGATACATTAGGACTAATAAATAATTATGTAGACCTTTTCAAAAATGATATTGAAACTCAACTTATTATTCTCTCCACCAATCCTCAAATTCTAAATTTTGGGCAAAGAGATTTTGAAACCGATAAAAAGAATTTACAAGATCTATTTACAACCATTTTGAAGGCAAAAAGTACTAAAATATCTCTTATTTACCTTGCAACTCCAGATAAAAAAATAATTCAATCTCCTGACCTTCCCCTTGACCCCAACTATGACCCTACCAAACAGGAATGGTATAAAAAAGCTATCGAAAATCCAGATGCAATAATATGGACTGGCCCTTACAGTAATGATGGGACAAATGGTGGAGTAGTCACAGTGTCAAAAGCCGTTAGAAGTTCTTTGACTAATGTAGCTTCAGATATCGTGGGAGTTTTGGCATTTGACATAAATTTAGATTCTCTTTCTAATATGATTTCTTCTATAAAAGTAGGAAAAACAGGAAATGTGTACTTAATTTCTAATGAAGGCATTATAATCGCTGATAAAGATAAGAAAAATTTATTCTCCTACATAACAAAATACGATTACGGCAAAAAGATTCTCTCTATGCAAGAAGGAAGTTTTGAGTACAATGACAATGGAACAAATAAATTTGCATCTGTAAAAACTTTAAATAATTTTGGTTGGAAAGCTGCAATAACCATGGATTCTTCAGAACTTGCTGAAAAAACTTCTCAAATAAAAGACAACACAATAATTTTTAGTTTAATAAGCCTTTTAATAGGAATATTAATAGCGTATTTCTTCTCAAAAAATATCACATCAAAAATAGGAAAAGTCATGACTGCAATGAATAAAGCTGCAAATGGCGATATGACGCAAAAAGTAGAAGTTAAATCAAATGATGAAATAGGTAAATTAGCTTCAAGTTTTAACCTTATGATAGATGGTATAAAAAGGCTAGTAGCCGATGTATTATCTGCCGCAAATTCTGTATACGAATATTCTAAAAAAGTATCCTTTGCATCAAATAAAGCTGAGCAAATCACAAATGAAGTAGTTGCAGCTATGGAAGAAATTGCAAAAGGTGCGCAGGAACAAGCAAAAGAAGCTGAAAAAGGTGCAACTATTACCAATTTGTTAAGTCAAAATTTGGATGTGACAATGGAAAATTCAAAAAATATAAATAAAGAAACTACTTCTGTAATAAAAGCAGCAAATACTGGATTAGAAAATATAAAAGAATTAAGTGAAAAGACTAAAGTCACAGAACAAATGCACAGCAAAGTGAAAGAATCTACCTCCTACCTAAAGAAAAAATCTCATGAAATAGGAAAAATTGTTGAGACAATAACTACAATAGCCGATCAAACCAATCTTTTATCATTAAATGCTGCAATTGAAGCAGCCCGTGCAGGAGAAGCCGGTCGCGGTTTTGCCGTAGTAGCTGATGAAGTTAGAAAATTGGCTAATCAGTCTTCTGAAGCCGCTAAAAATATCGAAGCTATTATAAAAGAAATACAACAAAATATTGACGATACTTATAAAGTAGTAGAAGAAGCAAGTGCTTCTATAGAACAACAAAATGAATCTTTAGCAAAAACAGTTCACACTTTCTACGGCATTCAGCAAGCAGTAAATAGAATCGTAGAAGAACTTAATAAACTTAATGAATCAATGTTGAAAATTTCTCAAAGCAGAAGTGAAATGTTAGATTCGATACAAAATATCGCCGCAGTAACGGAAGAAGCTGCCGCTTCAACCGAAGAAATATCTTCCGCAACAGAAGAGCAAAAAACTGCAATAGAAGAAATATCAAAGTCCGCACAAGATTTGAGCAACATTGCAAATACATTGATGAGTATAATAAGCAAATTTAAAATATAAAGGAAGCGGGAAATTCCCGCTTCCTTTAACGCTTTTTATCTAAAAAATAACTGTCAGGTGTATAGTATTTAAGATATTCTATATACCCCTCTTTACTTTTTGACAATTCCTCTAATTTGTTTTCTGTTTTTTCGAAAACAGCAGTTATATTTTGAAGATTTTTATCGTCTTTCTCTTTTATTTTTTCCAAAAGGTTTTTTGCCTCTATAAACAGCGCTTTCAATTTACTTATTTCTCTTGTAATTTTCCCTTCCAAAGCAAAAATACTTTCCACTTTATTCTCCTTTTTAAAAGCATTATACAAAGGGATAAAATCGGCATCAAGTTTATCGATTTCTTCTATAATTTTTTGCTTTGTAGCAAGTAAATTCTTTAATTCTTCTAAATTGTTGGAAGTTATGGAAATACCTATTTTTTCAGTAACCTCATAAAACTCTTTCAACCTCTCAATTTTATCCTGTACAATTCGAGTAAGTTTTTCTATATTATTATGCATGTCATCAACCTTTCGCATAAACTTTCTCCCTAACCTTATTAAGGGCTATACTCCAAGTATCTCGCAGTTCCACGGCAAATCCTTTGACTTCCTCTAAAATTGCTACATCTTTTTTTACATTAGCATCAATTAATCTTCTTAACATATAGTCATATAGACTGTATAAGTTTTTAGAAATATCATAATTCATATCCAAAGTAAGCATAAGCTCTGTAATAATGTCTTGTGCTTTTTGTATATTATTATTTGCTGCCATATAATCTTTTTTTTCAATTGCCCCTTTTGCTTCCTCAATAAACCTTATTATGCCATTGTATAGCATAAGTACAAGTTCTTCAGGACTTGCCGTCAAAATAGCATTTTCTTTGTACTGCTGATACGGATTTACCATAAACGCACCCCCTTTATCCCATCATAACTTCAATCTGCTGACTCAACCACATACTTTGAGAATTCATTTGTCCTACATACATCTCTAGTAGTGTAAATTGTGCATAATATCTTTCTTCAAGGTCATTCAGATAATCTTGCATTTGAGCAATCCTCTCATCTATTTCTCTTATTCTATTTCCTATAAAACTTGTGTCATAAAGCTGAGTGGTACTTCCTGCTTTTCTTGTTATGGCATCTATGCCTTGGTCCAAAGTATCATATAACTTTTGTGCAATACCTGGAGTAACTAAAGTAGTATTCCCATTAGAATCTGTCTCATAAACACCTGTAAATATCTTCATTACAGTATCAGGATTATTCGCAATAGCATCTCTAAGCTTTGTTTCGTCGATGTAAAGTTTTCCACCTTCATACCATTGGCTGGTCGTAATACCAATTGAACTTAAAGAGCCTACACCAGAAACTACAGATGAAACAACATTTCTCATGGAGTAATATACTCGCATTAAAGTTTCGTCATTGTTCAAATTCCCTGACCTTGCCTTTTCTTCCCATAGTTCTATATCACTGTCTTTCATAGCTTGTTTCTGTTCAGAAGTCAAAGGCGGATAATCGTAATACCTTTTTTCTGTAAGCTTTGCATTAATCTTTGTAATTATATCATTGTAACTGTCAACAAAGCTCTTTATAGCGTTATATATCTTGTCAACGTCTGTTGAAACAGATAAAGTTGTTGTGCCTGTACCTGTAAGGGTAATGTTTAAACCCAATAATGTAAAACTATTGGTACTTTCAGAATATACCGTTGAACCGTTATTTATAGTAAATTGAGCATCTTTACCATACGCTATTGCACCATCAGTAACTGTGTTAGTTGTGGTATCTAGTGTCAAGCCTGATATCTTCATGGTATTAGTTAATATATTGTAACCGCCAGAATCCGAACCACTAAAATCTATCTTAGCAGCACTTCCTGTAGTTGTAGAAACTAAAAATATAGTCTTTAAATTAGTATCATATGTGGCAGTTACTCCTGCTCCAGAGCTATTAATCTTTGAAATTATCGTATTTAAAGAATCAGTTGAAGTTATAGAAATGCTTATACCATTCAATACAATAGTACCCGTTTGATTAAGTGCTGCAGCAGGATCTGTAATGCTAAGCTGCCCTGAGGTTCTGTACGCCGCTTGCGCTAATTGAGTTACACTTAAGGTATATACTCCATTTACTGCACTTGATGTTGCTGTAGCTGTAGCTACCGCAGAATTTGAAGCAACAGTTTTAGCAAGAAAAGTTCCTTGTAATTTAAGTTGGAATACACTATTATCTCGCAGAGATAAAAGCTGTGTATTTATATCCCTTAAATCCTCTTGTTGCCATTGATACCATTGCTTTTGTTGTTCTAACCTATCAAGAGGAATACTGGCAGCTTCCATTAACTGTTGTACAATAGAATCAGTATCGAGTCCCGTCGCAAGACCACTTATTCTCAATAAATTGCTCACATTGTAGCTATTCATACTTATTGAATCCATCCTTTATACCCCCCTATATTTTTCTATCCACAAAAAGTCCCGCTATTTCCCATAATCCTGCCACAAGGTCAAGTATTTTTTCAGGAGGAATCTCGTCAATAACCTCATTCGTATAACTATCAACAATTTTTACTACTATTGTATTTGTAGGCTTGTGTACAGAAAATTCAAAATATGTATGATCGTTAATGCTTATTTTTCTATTTTCTTTATTAAGTGCACTGTTAAGTTTGTCATCATCCACAGGTTTACTAAGTATATCTTTTACTGCTTTTATTTCCTCTAATAGCCCACTATCCTTTCTAAACTGCGAATTCACATGTTCTGTTCTCGCAGTATTAATCCCCTCCAACATTACCGTTACTACCTCCTAAAATAAAATTTATCATTTGTAACACCTTCTCCTCTTTGCTAATATAAATATCGACATATATTTTAAAAAGTTTAAATTTTTTTATGTAAACGCAAAAAGAAAAACAAGTAAAACAGCACTTTATTTTACCTGTTTTACTTGTTTTTCTTTTTTCATATACATCACAATTAATTCGTCTAATTCACGGCTTAACTCCAAAGATTTAGGAAGTTCTAAATTAGATTCATTTAATTTCTTTTTTAGAAACTTTATCCTTTCAGCAATATCATTTTCTTCATAATAATGCTCTTTTATCACTTTCCCCATATAAGCCGCATCCTCCTAAAACATTTATGTTTTTATTATATCATGTAGAAATTAAAAATTCATTAGAAAATTATAACATGTATCAATGGCAAAAAAAGAGAATATATTTACTTATAGATTTAAATTTTAGGAGGATTTTTATGTGTGGAATAACGGGATGGGTTAACTTTAATATGGACTTGTCACTTCAAAATGAAGTAATCGAAAAAATGACAAATACCCTTAAAGAAAGAGGACCTGACGGTTCTGGAATATGGTTGTCAAAACATTGTGCTTTAGGCCATCGTCGATTAATTGTAATAGATCCACAAGGCGGAAGTCAACCAATGATAAAAAAATATGGTGAAAAAAATTTTGTCATTATCCATAATGGAGAACTCTACAATATGGATGAATTAAAAAACGAACTCATATCCTTGGGATATATTTTTAAAACCCGTTCAGATACTGAAATTATCTTGACATCTTATATAGAATGGGGGCCGACCTGTGTTAAAAAATTTAACGGAATATTTGCTTTTGCAATATGGGATGAAGTGCAAAATAGGCTTTTTATTGCCAGGGACCATTTCGGAATAAAGCCATTATTTTATACCATTAAAAATGGGTCTTTGATATTTGGCTCAGAAATCAAAGCAATATTAGCACATCCTAATGTAAAACCAGAGATAGACTCTCAAGGTCTTGCAGAAATATTTGTAATGGGACCTTCAAGAACTCCCGGATGCGGTGTCTTTAAAGACATTAAAGAATTAAAAGCCGGGCATTACCTCATATTTACCAAAAATGGAGTAAACATAAACAAATACTGGTCATTACAAAGTATTCCCCATGAAGATAGCCTTGAGAAAACGGCGGAAAAAATAAGGTATCTCCTTAGAGACTCCTCAGTAAGACAACTTGTTTCAGACGTACCTTTATGTTCATTGCTATCAGGTGGACTTGATTCAACTGCTGTATCTGCCTTTGCAAATGAAGAATTAAAACAAAAAGGTCAAAAACTTATAACATATTCTGTAGATTATGTGGGTAATGATAAATATTTTACGCCAAACAAGTTTCAGCCAAACTCTGATGCAGATTGGGTAAAATTTGTCGCAAAGAAACTTGACACAAACCATAACTATGTATTTATAGATAATGAAGAACTTGCATATGCTCTAAAACCAGCCTTGTACGCTCGAGACCTGCCTGGTATGGCAGATATAGATTCATCTTTATATCTATTTTTAAAAGAAGTAAAAAAAGGAGCCACAGTCGCTCTATCAGGAGAAGGTGCTGATGAAGTTTTTGGAGGTTATCCCTGGTTTAGAAACAAAGAAGCAATTGAGGCTAATACCTTCCCATGGATAAGAATGATCAATGAACGCATGAAATTGCTTTTGCCAGAAGTTGTAAAATACATAAGACCTATAGAGTATTTAAATGATAGATATAACGAAGCTTTAAATGAAGTGCCAAAGCTCACTGGAGAAGACCCCTATAATGCTCGAATGAGGGAAATGTTTTACCTTAACCTAACAAGATTTATGCCCATGCTTCTTGACAGAATGGATAGAATGAGTATGGCAGTAGGTTTTGAAGCAAGAGTACCTTATTTAGACTACAGGCTTGTAGAATATGTCTGGAATATACCTTGGGAAATGAAAAATTTAAACGGAAGGGAAAAAGGGATACTTAGATATGCTCTAAAAGGTTACATCCCAAATGAAGTAATTGAAAGAAAAAAGAGTCCCTACCCCAAAACATACAATCCAGTATTTAGAAACATCGTTAAAAAATGGCTAAAACAAATAGTTGATGACAGTACATCGCCTTTATTACAACTTGTAGATAAAAAAGCGATAATAACACTTATAGAAACAGATGCAAAAGCCTATGACCCTGCTTGGTTTTCTCAGCTTATGGGCTCCGCCCAACTCTTCGCTTACCTCGTACAAATAAATATGTGGCTAAAAGATTATAAAATTTCTATAGTGTAATAAAATAAAGATACGTTAAATGGCGGGAAATCCCCGCCGTCTTAGCTTGTCGACAAAGTAAAAATTTTACAAAGCGAATATTTTGATCCTCGCTCCGGAGTTCCAAAGCGACAAAACTAAACTCGGCCTTCGGGTTCCGGCAGGGTTTCCCGTCAGGCGACGTCCTGTCTTAGTGCCCGCCTCCCCCATCCTTGGCTTCGGCCCTGCCTCCACCTTCGGCCTCGTTAAGTTTTGTTAGCGCTTTTCACAAGTCGCTCCTTATGCAAAATATTCGCTTTACGAAAGTTTGTTTACAGACTACAATGACGGACCTTCATAGACTTCGAAATTAACTTATTTTCCACATATACATTTGATTACCACTTTTTGTTTAATATTATAGCTCTATTTTTAAAAGTTGAAGCTTTCGTTTCAAGTCTTCTAAAGTATATTTACGTGACTTCTCAATTTGACCAAAAGTATAAATAAAAGGTTTTATCCCTCTATTCTCACATTCTTGTTTAAGTTTCTTTGAAAATTTTTGTGCTACAAGTACTCCTGCTACACATTCTTTACCTATTTCTCTAATATAGTTTTCTAACTGCTCAATATCTTTGGATTTTGCACTTCCAGTCTTAATTTCTAAAATAATCTTCCTAGAATAGCCCACAGGCATACGATCTTTAATAAGAATATCTATGTAGCCTTCAGATAAAGCTTTTTCACCAAGAACCTCAAAATCTTCCGCTTGGAAAGTATTTAAACCGGCAGAAGCTAAAAAAATTTGAAGATTTGTACTTACTGATAGATGTTGTCTTATCAAAGATTGAAGGACAAATTCCTGAAAGTAGAAGGTTTTGGGTGATGATTCAAGTTTTCTATCCCATACGATAGAAGGAGTAAACGTTTTGTAATTGCTGATTGTTAAAGTCTCAATTGGCCTATTATAAATCTCCCCCATTTGGGAAACTGATTGTAACGTAGTCTGATCGGCTTGAAAATGGGTTTTTCTATAACCGCCTCTTAAAAGTAAATTTTCTGCTACATAAGCAAATTCCGGTCTAACCATAGGCTCAACGAATTGACGCAGCGGTTTTAGATAAAGACGAAAAGGGAAATAATAAGTTTTGCCCGACATTTTGAATGTTACAGGAAGCCATGGAGGAATTGTCTCTGCATTCTCTATAGCTTCCTTTCTTTCTACCTTGTAAAGATTAAAAACTCGAGCACCATATAGAAATGAAACAAAATCACCCTCTTGAATTTCCATAAATGTCCACAATCCATTTATGCTATTCGTAAAACCTGCTAGTGCATATTTGATGCATAAATCCAAATTTACTTTATTTGAAACTGAAATTAGGAAATATGCCACAGTAAAGTCCTCCTTTTACACACTTCAAAATGCGGGTCTAAATTATTTTAATTTACGCTCGGAATCCTGTCTCTGCTTTTTCTCTATAATCTCTTTGTTTTTTCAATAATCAATTTAAAGATTTATATGGTTTTAATCTATTGTCAAAATAACATAGAAATCCATATGTAATATTGATAAATTCTTGTTTTTTAAAACTCATTAATATGGTAACTTATAATGAAATTAAATTCTCCTTTTTTATTCAGATGAATAATCTATTAAAACATGTCTTGTTTGGAAAAATTAAGTACGCTGCTCTTTTTACCCTATTTCTCTTCCATGCTACTTAACTCATCAATTAATTCATTCACATTATTTTGAATTACTTTATAACCTATTATTAATTCTTTATTTATATCGATTAAAAACGATTCTTTAACCTTGAAATTTCTTTTTAAAAAGAAAAAAAATGCTCCACCGCCCACAAAAGGCTCAACATATCTCTCTATTTTACCCCTTTGAATTAAAGAGGATGGCAACCTCTTACATAACTCATCTAATAACTGTGTTTTTCCTCCTGCCCATTTTAAAAAAGGCTTAGCATTATTTAAAATGCTTGATAATTTGTCTGAAGTCTCTATCAAATTCAGTGCTTGCACTTTCTCATCACTTCCCTTTAAGCTTGTCTCTTAAAATAATTATATCATCAATTGCTAAAGTGAAAAAGTTTTGTTCGTAAAAAATAAAAGAGAGGACTCCCCTCTTCTTAGTAGCTATTAATACCAATTATACTAAAAAAGGGAGGCAAAACCTCCCTTTAGTCTTATCTGAGTAATTGCAATATTGTCTGAGGCAATTGATTTGCTTGCGCTAACATTGCGGTCGCTGCTTGGTTGAGTATATTGTTCTTTGTGAATTCCATCATTTCTTTTGCCATGTCTACATCTCTAATACGTGATTCTGCTGCGGTGAGGTTTTCGGAGGCTACAGACAAGTTGTTTATGGTGTGCTCTAGGCGGTTTTGGTAGGCACCCAGCTTGGAGCGTTCGGCAGAGACAGCTTCAATGGCATTATTGATTGTCGTTATTGCAGCATTTGCAGCGGCCTGGTCGGAAATATCTACGCCACCAATGGAAATTTCTTCACCGTCAGTAAGAGCCGCACCAAAAGTGAGCACCGTAGCCCCGCTGGCATCTACAAAGGTTATACCGTCTGAAGTAGTTGCCACTACATTTCCGTTGCTGTCCTTCAGTGCACTATCGGCTGCAACATAAGTATACTCCCCGGCCTGCAGTCCGCCATTATCAACAGTTCCCGTCGCGGTTGCAGTTCCACTAGCAATCGTTACGTTACCAGAAATAACAGCCTCACTAAAGGTTAAAGTATCATCTCCAACAGTTGCGGTCCAATCTTTACCGTTAGTACTTGTTGCAACTGCAACCCCGTTTGCATTGAGTAATTCATACTTTCCGGTACTGTCATTGTATTTAACCGTGTAAGTCCCATCAGCAATATCGGTAGTTAAGTCACCGCCATCAGTTACTGTTGCTGTTACTTCTATTTTTGCGTCGCCCACTACTCCCAAGTTGTAGGCGCGCATATCACCAATATTGAGTGAAATGTTCTGATTTTCGTTTGCTCCTATATGGAAAGTGCCCTTGTAAGTGCCGTTGAGGAGCTTTTGAGTGTTAAATTCGGTATTCTCGCCAATTCGGGTGATTTCCTGGGCTAGCTGATCGACTTCTTTCTGAAGTTCGGCACGGTCGGCAACGGTATTAGTGTCATTGGCTGCCTGAACCGCCAGTTCGCGCATACGCTGTAAGATGCTGTGGACCTCGTTGAGGGCCCCCTCAGCAGTCTGGATAAGAGAAATACCGTCCTGGGCATTTCTTTGAGCTTGATTTAAACCTCTAATCTGTGCTCTCATTTTTTCTGAAATTGCAAGACCTGCTGCATCGTCACTAGCTCTGTTGATTCTGTAACCTGACGAAAGTTTCTCTAATGATTTTTGTGTGTTTGTAGTGTTAATTGAAAGTGCTCTCCATGCGTTTAACGCACTTAAGTTGTGGTTGATAATCATTTTACCTTCCTCCTTGAACTTTTTTATTTGGCATCCCTGCCATGGTTTTAAAAGATTTTAAGACTCACAGTTGGCCAACTGTTTTATCTTTTGTTTTCACTATATATATCGATATAATTTTCATTTACTTTAGTGTTTTTTAATAAAATTTTCTAATTGGCTCAAAGCCTCTTTGTCTACAGTTGCTGCTTTTAAATTCTCGTCTTTGATTTCTACAAGCTCTTTTCTTAAAACAGATATGTTTTTTGGCGCAGTAATCCCCACTTTTATTTGCCCCTCGCCAATTTCCAATATCTTTATTTCTATATCTTCCCCTATAATTATGGCTTGACCTACTTTACGCGTTAGAATAAGCATTTTTGAGTTCCTCCAATATTGGATGCTTTATTAAGTATTCATCGTTGTCAAGAATAACTTGTTTGCCTTTATTATTTTTAGCATTTATAATTATAGGAGCTTTTAGGTTTGCTGTCATTTTTTCTATTTCATCGGGGATTACTACGATTACATATATAAGAAGGTGGTTTTCATCCTCTATTTGAAGAGCTTGTATTAATTCTTCATCAATTTCAAAGGCATAATTAGGCTTAAATACTCTCGGGTCAATAATTACAAAAGCTATGTCTGTGTTATCAATAGATTGAAGCCACTTAAAAGGCATATTTTCATTGTTGTCAGTAATTATTAAAAAATTGTGTAAGTCTTCAAAACCTGGTATTCCTTCTTCAAAGTAAATCACGTCTTCAGGATTATATTCTACGATTCCAAAGTTTTTTGTATTTATCTGCATATTGGTTCCTCGCTTTCATATCGGAGTCTTTATAGAGTCTTTCTTTAGGGTCTGGTATCCTTCGTCTACGGCTCAGGATGACATATGATATAAAGTCATATCCTTCTATCAAGATTATTTCCTACATATTGTATCTTTATTGATGGATATTGCCTCATATATATATTTACATGTGCCGGTGTCACAGATATTTGAGGGTTATGAGGTATTGCTCTGATTTTTACACCGCCTAACTCCCAATTTATTTTTAAATATCCTTCAAACCATATTTTGGGTCGTGATTTGGGAATGAGGTCAACATTGAAGTCTATATCCTGAATCAGGGCTTCTTCGCTTAACTTTACAATTGCATCTTGATGGTTTTCTATTGATGCAAGTATGTCTCCATCTTCAGCAATTTTGCCTATTGCCTCAAAAGCTATTTGTTTACTCCTCTGGGCTTCATCATATACAAGGTCAAAAATACTTTTAAGGCCTGCTTCATAAAAACACTGATATTGGTCTATATGCACTTGCGGAAGTTTTTTGTCTATTTCCATTTTTGCAGGTATTTGTTTTATTTCAAGGCCTGCTTTTGGGCTTTGTATAGAAATTTGGGCAGGAGTAGTGTCTATACCTATCCTGCCAAAAGTTTGATTTATCACTATATTCATATTATCACCCTAAAAAGTCTATAAGACTAGGTTGCATAATACGAGCTCCCGCAGCTAGTGATGCTCTATATACATTTTCATCCATCTTGAGATTTGTAATAACTTGTGCCAAATCTGCATCTTCATTTTTTGAAAGAAGAACTGTAAAATTGTAGTTATCATCTTGGAGCCTGTTTTTTATAAGGTCAACCCTGTTTGATTTTGCACCAACTTCTGCTCTTACTGCCAGTACATTTTCTAGTTGTTTATCCACATCAGCTATTAAATTGCTTACAGCCTGATGGTCTCCTGAGTCTAAAGCGCTTTTTAGATTATCCATCATAACAAGAAGTTGAGAAGTTCCTGTCAAATCTACATCAAAAACTTTATCTCCTGGTACATTTACAGCTATTTTATTTCCTCCTGCGCCTACTTCAAACTCTATTAAACCATTATCACCATTATAAGAATTGTTATCCTCGCTGAAAGGCTGTGTTGTTGTTTTAAAGCCTGCAAATATATACCTTCCATTGTATTGTGTATTCCCCACCTGTATCATTTGGGCTTTTAACTGCTCTATCTCTTCAGCTATTTTTTGCATATCGGCCTGTGTTAAAGTACCATTGGCACCCTCAACTGCTAATTCTCTCGTACGCTGTAATAAATCTCCTAACTGTCCTAAAGCAGTATCAGTCATGTCCAACCATGATTGAACCTCATCAGCATTTTTAGTATAAGCATCATTTCTTGCTATATCTGTTCGAATGCGCAGGCTTGTAGCTACTGCTACAGGGTCATCAGAAGGCCTTGATATTTTCTTGCCTGTAGATAACATATTTTGATTTTTTTGTAACTTTTCAAGGTTATTGTGATAATTGTTCAAAAAATTTGTTATAAGCATACCATCAGTAACTCTCACTTTTTACACCCGCCTTTTATCTTCCTACAATTCCCATTTTGTTTATAAGAGTATCTAATAGTTCATCAATGGCTGTTATAATTCTTGCAGAAGCAGCATAGGCTTTTTGATATTTTAACATGTTTGTCATCTCTTCGTCTAAGGATACACCAGATATTGATTGTCTATTTAAATCAATTTGTTCTATCATGAATTCCTGATTTTCTAACATTAAGTTTGCTTGCTCAGCATCTACTCCAAGATTTGAGATTAAAGCCCCGACAAAGTCGTCAAAAGTAGCACCATCCAGTTCTGAAATAGCTTGGTCTCTTAATGCGATAAGTTTTAAAGCATTTGTGTTATCCCCCGGAAGGGTAGCATCACTCGATGCTGCAGCAATTTTTTGAAGTCCATCGTCTGCAAGAATATGTGAACTAACTTTAATCAACTGAGCATATTGAACTGTAGAATCATATGGAGTAGTAAAATCAGTGAAAAGTGGAATGTCTGTAGAGCCGTCAAGGCCATAACCTGATTTATGTACTTCATTTATCGCTTGTGCCATACTATATGCTAGTTTATTCCATTCATTTATATAATAGGGAACTCCCTTTACTCCGTTGGTACCATCTCCATCTCTCATATCAAGTAAGCCTTTTAATACACCACTTGAAGGATTTACAGGCGTCCCTGTTAAATCCCATACTACTTCTCCGGTATTATTGAGACTCATTGTAAAAGCAGTTGACCCAGCCACTAAAGCTTGTCCCGCTATGTCAATTCTGAAATTTCCATTGGAATCTTCATATGTAGTAATATTGACAAGTTTAGAAAGTTGATCAACAAGAAGATTTCTCTGGTCTCTCAAATCATTTGCTGTTTGTCCGGTAAGTTCGAATCTATATATTTCATTATTTAATTTACTTATTCTCTCAGCATAAGAATTTATCTCTGCAATTCTACTTTGTATGGTGGAATTTAATTCGTTTAATTTATCATAAAGATGCTGATATACAGTATTAAAAGTATCAGCAAGAGCAATAGCTCGTTCTCTGACTTCTGCTCTTACTGTCAAGCTTTCTGGATTCTCGGATAGCTCTTGAAGAGAATTAAAAAAGTCATTAAGCACTGTATTTATTCCACTATCCGAAGGTTCGTTAAATATATTTTCAATCGCTGCCAAGACTTCAGCTTTTGTTTCCCATTCACCCAAAAATTTATTTTCCCTTCTGTATTGATTGTCTAAAAATTGGTCGCGAATTTGCCTTATATCCTGTATTTTTACCCCTTCTCCTATCGCCTTTCCCCACTGGTCATACATGCCAAAAGTAGTGGGTGGGGCAATTGAGACCATGTCTACTACTTGACGAGTATACCCAGGTGTATTAGCATTAGCAATATTGTGTCCAGTAACATCCAAAGCCTTTTGGCTTACAAATAATCCTGTCTTTGCTATTTCTAATCCTTGAAAAGTTGACATTTTCATCCCCCTATGCCTTTTTGTCAATTAGGCTGGTGTATTTTTTTACATTGCCATTATTTCCATAAATACCATCATTGTTTTCTAAAGCCTGTGATATCGTCTGAATAGTATAATTAACATATTCTAATGCTTGCTCAAGTAAAGCAGCGTTTAACTTGTTTCTTTCATTCAGCTTTTTTAAAATATCAGCAAGGTTATACTTGATAGCTTTTAAATTTTCTGCTTCTTCCGGAAAAACAGTTTCTATTAAATCGTTTATTGTTACTTCACCTTCTAAATCAATTTTTTCTAATATGTCCTCTCTTTGTCCTTCTAATTCCATAAGTTTTTTTACAAGTTGCTTCTCCATCTGTACTATTTTATCTAATTCTTTTATTTTTCCCGCAATTATAACATCAGTTTTTTTTATTGCTAAGTCCAATAAAACTTTATAAATTTCCGTTTCTCCCCTCAATACCTCTATAAGCTTTTGGCTGTTAGCCATTGCCAGCACATCCTTTTTAAATTTTTTTATTCAACAATATTCCTTTCAGAATAGCATCAGCTACATCTTCAGCTTTTACATTGTAAGTCCCAGCATTTAGCATTGCCTTTATGTTTTCAATCTTTTGATTCTTTATTTTTTCAAACTCATTTGAGCTTTGTGCAAGTTTAATTGCCTCTTCTGATATCTCAATTTTATCCTTCATCTGCGTTTTTTTATTACTAACTTTTTCAACAGAATCTACTCTATAAATTGACATTACTTTTTCAATGTTATTGTTATAAATTTTCATTTTTAACACCCCCGTACTACTAGTAATATCGACTTAATAATTTAAAAGTTTAATATTCATTTTTTGTTTTTATGATTTTCATAAAGGTACAGCCTTTCTCCTCTCTGTTTTTCTTCTTCTTTATTTTCGGATTGCATTGAATAACCTTTCATTAATTCCTTCGCTAATTTGGTCTTGCATTCGTCACAAAACCTACCTGTAAGTATTGGTTTACCGCACTTTTCACACTTAAGACCTATGTTTACATTATTAGAAGTTAGAATTAACCTGCCTTCTTTTAAAAAGTCCATTATTTTCTTGGGAGAAACCTGTGTGTTTTGAGATATTTCCAGCATGGTAGCAGAGGGATGTGTATCTAAATAATCCCTCACTTTCATAAAATCTTCTTCATCCTGTCTATAGCACACTGGACATAGGTCAATTCCTGTATACGTGTAAAGCCTTCCGCACCGTTTACAATTTCTTATTTCCATTTCCTTTCATCCCCCTTTTTAATACTTCAAACACCCCATCATATATTTTTACCCGTTGCTATGGTAGCCACATATACATCTTTTGCCCCATTTTCTTTTAAGACTTTGGCACACTCATCCAAAGTTGCACCCGTTGTCAATACATCATCTACTAGTAATACATTTCTCCCAATGATTGTATCTTTGTAAGTTACTTTAAAAGCTCCCTTTACGTTTTCCATCCTTTCCTCTTTGTGCAAAGCTGTCTGAGTTGTTGTATTTCGCACTCTTCTTAAAGCCTTAGACATAAAAATATTCAACCGATAAGAAAGTTCTCTTGCCAAAAGTTCTGACTGATTATAACCTCTTTCATCAAGTCTAACTTTGTGAAGAGGGACAGGTACTATAACATCTATAGGCCAGTTCATTTTTTTAACTGCATCAGCCATATAGTCTGCAAAAAAAGGTGCTAATTCTCTCTTTTTGAAATATTTAAACTGCCCTATTAAGTCTTTTACAACACCATCGTATTCAAAAGGACTTATATTTTGTTTAAATTCATGTCCATGTTCTAAACAATCAAGGCATGTTCCTTCATAGTCTATTGGCTTACCACATATATTACACCTATCGTCCTCAATAAATTTTAATGCGGTTTTGCATTTGTCACATAAATACCCCGTTTTTATAGCAGCTTTACAAATAATACAGGTTGTTTTTGGTGGAAATAAAAGGTCTAAAAAAATCATCTTTATTGCCCCTTACCGCAATTGCTTTTCTTTTATTTTTTATATCGACATTATTAAATTAAAATTAATTAAAAAATTATCATTTTACAGTAAATTTTCTAGTTTACATACAAAAGCGTTTTTTTAAGTCTTGAAAGAAGCCCTGAATATCTTTTTGAAATTCTATTGTTATCAATCATAAATTTCAAATATTTCTCTTGCCCTACCAAAATAACCAATTTCCTTGCCCTTGTAACAGCAGTATACAAAAGATTTCTTGTAAGTAGCATAGGGGGGCCATAAGTAATTGGTATTATGACAACAGGAAATTCACTGCCTTGGCTTTTGTGGACTGTTATGGCATAAGACAAATTTAGTTCGTCCAAATCAGAAAAGTCATAAGTAACAAATTTTTCGTCATCAAAATACACAGTCAATTCCTGTAATTCTTCGTCTATTGATTGAATTATTCCTATATCTCCGTTAAACACTCCTTCCCCTTCTTCATCGCCTTTTTTCCATTTTATCTTGTAGTTATTTTTTATCTGCATCACTTTATCCCCCACCCTGAAGACAAATTCCTTCATTGTTTTTTCTGGTTTAGTTTTGTCGTGGGGATTTAATGCTTTTTGCAGTTCTAAATTTAAATTATGAACACCAATTATCCCTTTTCTCATAGGAGTGAGTACTTGAATATCATTAATAGGATGAAACCCATAAGCTTTAGGAAGTCGGTTTATGACAAGCTCCAATATAGTCTTTAATATATCCTCTTGTGTGTTGGCATTTATAAAAAAGAAATCGCTATTTTTATCGTTATAGGTTGGATATTCTCCATTATTTATCTTGTGAGCATTTACTACTATCAAACTTTGCTTTTGCTGTCTAAAAATTTCTTTTAAACGTATCACTTTTACTATTCCACTGTCTATTATATCTCTTAAGACATTTCCGGCTCCAACAGATGGAAGCTGATCAGCATCCCCTACTAAAATCAGTTTTGCCCCTATAGGTAGGGCTTTTAATAAAGCATTCATAAGCAATATATCTACCATTGAAGCTTCGTCAATTATTATAACATCGTATTTTAATGGGTCTTTTTCATTTTTGTTAAAGCCCTTCCCTTCTTCTTCCGAATAAGTATATTCTAAAAGCCTATGAATGGTTTTTGCCTCTTTCCCAGTAGCTTCAGTTATCCTTTTTGCGGCTCTTCCTGTAGGGGCTGCAAGAGCCACTTTTTTACCAGCTTTTTCAAAAATACGTATTATACAATTTATTATTGTAGTCTTTCCTGTGCCTGGACCTCCCGTTATGACAACAACAGAATTTTTAACAGCTTCTTCTACAGCCAATTTTTGATTTTCTGCTAACAAAATACCTGTTTCTTTTTCAAAATTTCTAATTTCTTTTTGGACATCTAAACCTAAATCTTTATTTTCCATTAGTGTCATGTTAAACAATCTCTCTGCTGTGTGTAATTCAGCTATATAATAAGGTATATAGTAGATTCCTACAGTATTATCTTCAAAAGTTTCAATATGTATTTTTTCATTTTGTACTAAAAGCACAAAAGAATCTTCTACTTCTTCTTCGCTTACTTCTAACAAACTTGCTGCTTCTTTTTTTAACAATTCTTTCGGCACATAGGTGTGACCATTTGCCGCATACTGCATCAAAACATATCGAGTACCAGAAGATATGCGATATAGAGAATGAGGGTCAACTCCTAGGTTTTCCGCTATTTTGTCTGCTGTTTTAAATCCTATTCCAAATATATCATCAGCTAATCTGTAAGGGTTTTGTTTAATAATTTCAATCGCGTTGTTTCCGTATTCTTTATAAATCTTTATAGCCATTGCAGTAGAAATGCCGTACCCCTGCAAAAACACCATCACTTCTTTTACGCCCTTTTGCATTTCATAAGCTTCACAAATTCTTTTTATCTTCTCATCGCTTAGACCTTTTATTTCTTTTAATCTTTCTGGTGCAGTTTCAATTATATTTAAAGAATCAACGCCAAACTTTTTTACAATTTTTCTTGCTGTAACAGGACCTATTCCAGGAATTAAGCCAGAAGCTAAAAACTTTTCTATTCCTTCTAAAGTGGTGGGAGCCAAGGTTTGATAATTTAAAACCTTAATTTGCTCTCCGTAATCAGGATGTTCTACCCATTCTCCCTCAATTTTAATTCTTTCCCCAATGTTTACAAAAGGCATATAACCTACAGCAGTAACTGCTAAGCCTTGGGTACTTAATTCTAAAACTGTATAACCATTTTGTTCATTTCTAAAAATTATTTCTTCAACTACGCCCTCTATGTCAACCATAATCAATCCACCTGTTTTAATTCTTCTCTTTTATTTAATTTTACCTTATATTTAAAGCAAATTAAAGTTAATTTATTTCTTTTTCTTAATTTTTGTAGTATAATTAAAGTAGCGAAGCGTTTCCAAAACATATATTATATGTCATAAAAAGCATAAAAAGATATATAAAAACGATAAGCCCGGATTTATCCGGGCTTTCAAATTTATATTCCTGCTAATTTTTTTAATATATCTACTTTGTCTGTTTTCTCCCATGGGAGGTCCAAATCGTGTCTTCCAAAGTGGCCATAAGCTGCAACTTGTCTATAAATAGGTCTTCTCAAATCTAAATCCCTAATTATAGCTGCAGGTCTTAAGTCGAAAACTTGTTTTACAATTTCCGAAATCTTTTCATCTGGTATTTTTCCTGTGCCAAAAGTGTCTACACCTATTTCCAGAGGTGTAGCAACACCTATCGCATAAGCCAATTGCACTTCACATTTCTTAGCAAGTCCTGCTGCCACAATATTTTTTGCCACATATCTAGCAGCATAGCTTGCAGATCTATCAACTTTTGTCGGGTCTTTACCTGAAAAAGCTCCGCCCCCGTGCCTTGCATATCCACCATATGTGTCTACAATAATTTTTCTCCCTGTAAGTCCGCTGTCACCTTGAGGTCCACCAATTACAAATCTTCCAGTTGGATTTACAAAAATTTTTGTTTTGTCGTCCAACATATTTTCGGGAATAATTACCTTTATCACATGCTCAATAATATCTCTTTCAATAGTCTTATAATCAATATCTGGTGCATGTTGAGCTGAGACAACAACAGAATCTACTCTGACGGGTCTGTCATCTTCATATTCTACCGTTACTTGAGTCTTTCCGTCTGGCCTTAAATAACTTAATGTTCCATTTTTTCTAACTTCGGCAAGTCTTCTCGCAAGCTTGTGAGCCAGCATTATAGGCATAGGCATAAGTTCTTCTGTTTCATCACAAGCAAAGCCAAACATTAAGCCTTGATCTCCAGCTCCAATAGCTTCAATTTCTGAATTTGAAAGTTCTCCTCTTTTAGCCTCTAAGGCCTTGTCCACACCAAGGGCAATATCCGGAGATTGCTCATCAATAGAAGTGATAACTGCACAAGTATCAGCATCAAAGCCGTATTTTGCTCTTGTGTAACCAATATCTTCTATTACCTTTCTTACTACTTTTGGTATATCTACATAACATTCTGTGGTAATCTCACCCATTACTAAAACTAAGCCAGTAGTTACAGCAGTTTCACAAGCAACTCTGGCATACGGATCTTTTTTCAAAATTTCGTCTAATATTGCGTCCGAAATCTGGTCACAAATTTTATCAGGATGCCCCTCAGTAACCGATTCAGATGTAAACAGTTTACGCATTTTATCTCTTTATTCCTCCTTAAAAGCAAAATAAAACCCCTTCCAAAAGAAGAGGCAAAACCCTCATCTTTCAGAAGCATGCTTCTGAGAGAATTAGCACCTTGTCCTATAGGACAGGTTGCTGGGTTTCATCGGGCTCTTTCCCTCCACCTCTCTTGATAAGAGCGTGTTATTAAATTTTCTGATGTCTACTATAACACACTTTATCTATTATGTCAAATATTTTTGTAATAAAGGTGTCAAAAATCTATAGCATGTTAGGTTAGTTTTTCTCAGAAATAAATTCTTGACAATATTTTATTCAAGCTCACTCACTATCCTTAATACTTCATCTGCCTGCATTGCAGCAACCGCTATGACCTTGGGTGCAAAAGGTTTTTTGTCATTAATTGATGTCACAAAATCGCCTATAATTGCAAAGTCCTTGCCACGCTTTATTTTAATATTTTCGCAGTCGCCAAACCCCGCAACCCCTGAGGCTAAAACCACTTTCTTACTATGCTCATGTGCTTTTCGAAAAATCAGTGTTTTTGTAAGCTCATTGTCAACAGCTTCAACAATTATATCATGTTGTAAGATTAGCTCATCTAGGTTCGATTCATCAATTTTTACGTTTTTAGCTTTTACATTCACAGATGGGTTTATTTTAGAAAGAATATCTTTAAGTGCTGACACCTTTTCTTCTCCCACTTGATAGAAAAAGTAGTTTTGCCTGTTGAGGTTTAAAATGTCTACCTTGTCAAAATCAACTATTGTGAGGTTTTTAATACCGCTTCTTACAAGCATTACTGCAATATTTGAACCAAGCCCACCACAACCAATGATAAGAATTTTCACTTTTGAAAGTTTTTCAAGCATTTTTTCATCAAAATAGTTTTTAAGCATCATGTCAAATAAGTTCATGCATTTTCACACCCCTTACCCAGTTTGTAACTTCAACTGTGAGTCCTTAAAATCTAATCGAACTTTGGCAGACTTTAATCAAAAATCAATTATGCCAACTTTCAGTGTGAAATTCTAAAAATTGTAAAAAATCTGTGGTATCTTTCTTTGGGCGCTTGCATGGGAAAAGGGCTGGACTTTTCGGATTTTTAAAGCTACCAGCCCTTTTTGATTCTAAGTCTACTATTGCTGGTTACAAATTCTCACAAATCTACAAAATGAGCACTCCTCAGTTGTTGTGACCTGACCGCAATTTTTACATTCTTTTAGCTCAAGCCTTTCTCTAACGTCCTGAAAATGCTTTTTGCCCTTTTCAAGGAAGCCACTCAAAAACCTTTGCTTTGTGCCAGGGCTTTCCTCTTCAAGTTTGTTTAGCACTTCTTTATAGAGAATTGAACGTGCCCCAACAGAATGAGGACACTCTTCATGCAAAAATTCAATCTTATTCAAAAGCACATAGTACATGTTTTCTCTCTCTGTTAAAGTATAAAGTGGCTTTACTTTCTTTATAAGTTTTGGATGAGTTTGAGGTAGCACTGGCCCTTGTCTTGCAAGGTACCCTTCTTCCCAGTTCAAGACATTGCCAAAAAGTGTTGCCGCCTCGTCGTCCAAATTGTGACCTGTTGCAACAGCTGAAAAACCTCCGTCATATGCCACTTTGTTGAACAAATATCTTTTAATTGACCCGCATACAGAGCAAGGGCTCCGTCTCAAAGTCTTTGAAAGCTTATATATATCAAGCCCAAACTCTTTTTTGATGTCTTTTACAATAAGTGGAAGGTTATTCTCCTTTGCAAATTTCTCAACAACCTCTTGCGACCTGTTTGAATATTCTCCAATTCCAAGATTTATATACATCGCAACCACATTGTAGCCTTCCTTAACTAAAATGTCCCAAAGAGCCATGCTGTCTTTACCACCAGAGACTACTACTAAAACCTTTTCGCCTTTTTCAAACATCCTATTTTTTCGGATGTTTTTTAAAACTTGATTCTTGTAATAATGTAAAAAGCAATCAGCACAAAAAGCTGCATTATGTCTCCTTAGAACAATAACAGCCTTTTTTTTGCATCTTACACACTTCAATTATCAAATCCCCTTTCTATTAACCACCAGAGATTACTGATATTACTTCCACTGTATCCTCATCTTGAAGAATTTCATCTGGAGTAACAATCTCTCCATTTTTGACAAAAACATGTGACTCTAAGCTTATATTCAACTCTTTTGCAAGCTTTTCTACACTTTTTGCCCCTTTTATGGTAACTTGATTGTTTTTCCCAACAAATATTATTGTCATTTTCAAAACCCCCTATAAAAAACTAATACTAAAAAGCAAATTAAAACAAATTACAGTATTATTTATAACATACTTCGATTATGCCATCAAGATTTTTTAAAATAATGAGGGCTGCTGCCTTTCTCTCTAGTGAAAATGAAGCAGAACCTTGAAGTTTCTATCTAAAAATTAGGTTAAAACTTGGTGTTGACTTTTATCTTCCTTGGTCTTATTATAAATTAGCATCTAAAAAAAGAGCATGCAAAAAGCACGCTCTTTTAGAATGCCACAAATTTCTCTTTTGGCACGCCGCAAATAGGGCACTTTTCAGGTAACACATCAACTGTTGTATAACCACATACAGGACATATGTAAACTTTTGATATTTTAATGTCTTCTCCTTTTAAGGCAGCTTCTTTTGCCTCAGTATACAATTTTGCGTGTATTTTTTCTGCTTCTATAGCATAATGTATGCTTTTTTTAGCACCAGCCTCTTCCTGCAGCTCTGCAACAGCGTTATAAGCAGGATACATTTCTTCTACTTCAAATGTTTCGCCTTCTATAGCTTTTTCAAGATTTTCAACAGTATTTCCAACTTCTCCAAGAGTCTTGTAGTGATTTGTAGCATGTACCAATTCAGCATAAGAAATAGCTCTGAAAAGTCTTGCAATATTAGGTTTTCCTTCTTTTTCGGCCACATCCGCAAAAATTTGATACCTCATGTGGGCTTGGCTTTCACCAGCATAGGCTTCTCCAAGATTATGTTTTGTCATTTCTCTCATAAAAGGTTCCTCCTTCATTAAATTTTTATTAATAAATAATAATTTTCTCTTTTAAATAATATTATACTACATTTTTTTACCATGTCAAGACATTTAAAGGAGAAAATAAAAAAAAGACCTTTCGGTCTTCTTTTTCCATGGTGGAGGGAGATGGATTCGAACCATCGAAGGCGTCAGCCAACAGATTTACAGTCTGCCCCCTTTGGCCACTTGGGTATCCCTCCACAGTATTGAATTTTTAAAAATGGTGGTCGCAATAGGACTCGAACCTATGACCCCCTGCTTGTAAGGCAGGTGCTCTCCCAGCTGAGCTATACGACCACAATGGTCGGGATGGAGGGACTTGAACCCCCGACCCCATGCTCCCAAAGCACGTGCGCTACCAACTGCGCCACATCCCGACACCAGTGACGAAATAAATTATAATAGAAAAAATGAAATTTCACAATAGGCATAACTCATTAAAAACGACTATTTTGGCTATTTATCCTCTGTATACTTTAATTTTTTTAACTATACTTTCAAAATCTCTATTATACGCTCTAAAAATTAATTGTTTCAACTTTATTCACTCGGTAAATAATAATTGTTAGACGAATATTTATGCTTTTGTAATACACCTGTAATAATACAATGGTACAATTAACTAGTAAAAGAAAACATATGTAAAACATAATAAAAAACAACGGGAGGGATATAATTGAACATTAAAAAAATTCTATCTTTAGGTGTCAGCATTCTTCTACTGCTTTTAACCTTTCCAACTCAAAATGTAAAGGCCAATACATATACAATCCTTGACAGAAAAGAATTTACGCAAAATTTAAGCAAAGGAGTTGTACATAAAAATATAGTCTATTTTACAACTGAAGGATGGATAAATGTAAATGTACTAAAAGTAGATTTAACTGATAAATATACTGATGTATCGGTGATTTTCAATCCTTCGGGCATAAAAAACAGAATGTCTGTGCGAGACATGGCAAATACTTATGGTGCTGTAGCTTCTGTAAATGGTGATTTCTTCGATACAACAACAGGATTTGTAATAGGGGCAACAGTAAAAGATGGAAGGTTAATAACAGACCCTTCAAATATAGGAAAGTTAGCTACTTTTTCTATTGACGCAAATGGCATACCCTCAATAGAATATTGGTCAAAAAGCATGTCCGTTACTCTTCCAAACGGCACAAAACTTCCTCTTGCCGCAATAAATAAAATAAGCAGTACCTTTGAGTATTTAGTGATGTACACAAGGGACTGGTTTTCAACATCTCCAGGAGCAAATGAAAATGTACCTCAGTTAGTAGAAGTCGTCGTGGATGGGAACGACAGGGTATTAGAAGTAAGGCAAGGACAGCCTCCTGTCGAAATACCGCAGGACGGATATGTGTTAGCTGGTGCAGGCTATGTAGGACAAAATTTGCTCACTTTAAAGCCAGGAGATGTAATACAAAAAGATATAAGGACAAATCCGTCTTTTGAAAATCTTAAAATGGCTGTAAGTGGCGGTACAATTATTGTAAAAGATGGAAAAATTGCACCTTTTACCCATGAAATAAAAGGCTATACGGCAAGATCGGCAATAGGCTATACTCAAGACAAAAAATATTTGATTATTGCAACTGTTGACGGCTCTTCAACCCGTGGAATGACACAGCAAGAAATGGCAAATTTAATGATATCTTTAGGTGCATATGATGCTTTGAATTTAGATGGCGGCGGGTCCACGCAGATGGCTGTAAGGCCATTGGGAGATACTGAAGCTAAGCTTGCGAACCATCCTCCTGAAGGCTATGAACGAAAAGTAGCAAACGGAATAGGAATATTTAATACAGCACCTCAAGGTAATCTATATGCCTTAAAATTAGAAGCATCAGATACTAACGTTTTTAAAGGCCTTCATAGGACAATTACCGTAAAAGGATACGATGAAAATTACAACCCTGTCACAATTAATCCAGAAGAAGTTTTGTTTTCAGTAAATGGAATCACAGGAGTATTTAGTGGTAATACTTTTATGCCAACAAGCGTAGGAGAAGGTGTTATAACTGCAAGAGTAGGAAATGCTATTGGGACTATCAAGATAACTTCACTTGACAAACCTGTAGACATACGTTTTAATCCAGCTAATATAGTCATTGATAAAAACAAAAGCATACCTATAACAGTCACTGCAAAGAATATAAAAGGCTATAGGGCCTTAATAGAGCCGCAAGATATTACTTGGGAGGTTTATAATAACGTTGGAAATATAGATAAAAATGGAATGTTTGTCTCATCTAATTTAGATGTAACCGGTGCACTTGTCGCAAATGTGCTAGGAGAAAAAGCTATTTTGCCTGTTAAAGTAGGGCAAGGTTCAGAATTTGACACATCAGTACTTCCTAAAGTTACAGAGTTTACACTAATAGACCCATATAACAAAGAAGTAATTGTAAAAAACACTTATGATTCCTTTAAATTCATGGTGTTTGGTGATACTAAATATAACACCCTTTTGAAGTTGCATATATCTTTAAAAGCAGCAGATATTGCAAACGCGGGATACCCATTGGCTATATTCTTAGGAGATGTAAATGAAAAAGTGTTAAAAAATCTAAAAGTCAAATATATCACAACCGGTGATAAATACACAATGTATAATTATAATAATTCTACATTTATTGTGCTTAACAATCGCAGTGGAAGCCTTTTAAATCCGGATAAAAATCAATGGAGTTGGTTTAAAGAACAGCTTAACAACGTAAAAGGAGATAACCTTTTTATCATACTTCCCAAACCAGTATGGGGAAACGATGGCTTCAAAGACGTTAAAGAAGCTACTTTATTTGAAGAAACTCTAAAAGAGTTCAAAAAAAATACAGGTAAAAATGTGTGGATTATATACAACGGCAAAAGCAAATTTTACACTACTTTAAATGATGAAATAAGATACATCACCACTTATGGAACAGACGTAGAAGGAAACACAAATGATATATACAATGACTTTGGTTTTATTTCTATAATGGTAAATGGCAAAGAAGTAAATTATCAGTTTAAAAATCTTATAAATAAATAAATTTTGTTAAATTTATAAACCCTTTCTAAATTCAAAGAAAGGGTTTATTTTTTTGCAAAATATTCATTTGCTATTTCTACAAGGTAGCTGATCTCTTCCGAGGAAAGCTTATTTTTTAATATTTCCATTATTTTATCACTATCCTCTTGCGTTAAGCCTTTTTGAGCCATTTTCATAATTTCGCTCATATCATCTTTTCCTAATTTAAGGAGAATATTTATTACTCTAGCTTTTTGTGAAGGATCCATCTCATTTCGTACTTGTAAAATCCTTTCTAAAGTAACTATTACTCTGTCATCATTACTATTTTCCTTTTGCGTTTTTTTGTTATTTTCTAAATCATAGGCTTCTTCCTCTTTTTGTTGGTTTTCGAGCCTTGCCATTTCTTTTTTTTCTTTGTCTTTTTTTGAATCAATAGGTTGTTCTTCTTTGCAACTATTATTCTCTTCTTTTGTAAGTTGTTCTTTATTTTTTTCCCACAAACTTTGTTGAGAAAAATAAATAGGTTCTTCAAAATTTGTCTTAAACATAAACATAGTAGTGAAAAGAGCGATTACAATAACCACAACTAAATAAAATTTTAGCCTCTTCAACATTAGTCATTCCTTTCACATAATATTACGCATTTTTATTATTTCTTGTTATAAAAATTTTAATTCAATTTATTTGTAAAGGAGGCTACTTATAGATGGAAGAATTAAGGCTTAAATATGACGACTCAAATGCAATTTATTTCATATCAAATTTTTTAAGTACATGTTTAAGTCCTAATTCGATTTTTTTGTGTATTGGCACAGACAGATTTATAAGTGATTCTTTAGGACCTATCGTAGGAAATCTACTGATAAAATCACTTCCACCAACTTATCATGTTTATGGCACTTTAAAGTCTCCAATCCACGCTATGAACTTAGAAGAAAACATAAAATACATAAAAAAGAAACATCCTAACAGTAAAATTATAGCTATAGATGCTTCCTTAGGAGGAAAAGAAAGTATAGGAAAAATTTCAATAAAAAAAGCCCCACTATACCCTGGAAAAGGCGTGGGGAAAATACTTCCTTCTGTAGGAGATGTATCAATAGTAGGCATTGTCGATGTCTACGACTCATTTCTTTTAAACTCAGTAAGATTAGGGTTTGTATTTGAGATAGCCGAAGTAATCGCTAAAAGCATCCAACTTGCCTTGAGATGCTGAATTTACTTAAGTTTTAATGGAACAGAAACGAGGTTTTGTACAGAACCATCTTTAGGGCTTAGAGAGAAAACCTGAAGAATGCCGTTTTGAGGCTCTTTTAAAGCTTTGTAAGAGATTATAGCTTCAAAATCTCCCCAAGAAGGAGCACCAGCCGTAGCTTGCACAACAGTCTCACTTAAAATATTGCCATTGCTGTCAACAAGCCTTATATTTACATTTCCCTCAAATACTCTCGCTTTACCTATTACTTTGAAAGGACTTGTCACTACATCATTTTTAACTGGAGAAACTACTTTGATATTTGGTTCATAAGATATATTGCTTCTATCTGAAACTATTATAGCTCTCGCCTCTTTATCCTTGGTTAATATTATACCTAGCTCATCTCCTATTTTTATTTCTGCAAAGCTAATATCTTTTTCTGCATACTTAAATCCACCTTGGCTGTCATAGCCGACTTTTGCCTGAAAATGTATAATAGCATCAGGCAATACTTTTATATCTGGCCCTACTTGATTTTTCATATCCTGAGAATCCTGGTATTCCCTTTCAATTGTTATAATCCTGTTTTCATAATCGATAGCCTTCACTATACCGTATATAAAGGTCTCTCCTTCAGCAGGATTCGTTTCAGGTATTTCAGTAAATTTGGCCTTCACATTGTCAATAACCCAAATATAGTTGTTCCCTTTACCAAGAGGCTGAATTAATGTTATACTGTACATTTTATTGTTGTGTATCGCCTCTACATAAGCTACACCATTGTTTTCATTTTTTAATGTCAATTCATCTTCACTTCCAATTCCTATTATTCCGCCTTCTTGCCTAAGAAGTTGGATAGGGTCAAAACGCCACGTTTCTTTCCCTAAATCTGCTCTTTCTTGTAGTTTCTTTATCCTATCTGGGTTATTGTATACATCCCCTACCAATATCATTCTTTTTAAAGGATCTAAACCTATTTTGTATTTTCCTACTGCATCAATTTTATTTCCTTCCACTAGTATTTGAACGCTTTCGACTCCGGGTATATCAGTCAAAGCATTTACCAATGCAGCAACTCTTAATTTGTCTATCCCTTCATCTTCACTGTCCTGTAAAAATTCCTTAGAAAAGTTTACAAAAGCAATTCCCTCCTGCAATTCTATAGAAATTAGCTTTGTCCCATTAGGGAATACCGGTTTTGCGTATTCATCCGTTGGCCCTTTAATCATTTCAGCTACAACTTGTTTTAAAACATCAGCATCTTTAGAAATAAGTCTCCTTTCTAAAATAAGGCCATTCATTTTATCATTTAAAAAATAAAGAGAAATCTCTTTCGACACGTCTTGCACTATAGGCTTGGGATTTATAGGACTATTTTTTTCGCTGTTATTAACTTTCGCAAAGCACCCCGCCAGCGTCAAAACAAACATGACTATCAATACTAAGGCAATTCTTTTCACTTTTATTCCCTCCCTTTGGTTTAATCTTATTATACTTTTGTTACACAAACATTAAATAAACATAAAAAAATAATTAAAAAGTTTAATCCCTTTTCTTTTTAGGAAGGGAAATTTTAAATACGGTTCCTTCTCCAACTTTACTTACCACTGTGACTTTGCCTTCATGAATATCTATTATCTCTTTAGCAATAGCAAGCCCTAAGCCAAAGCCTCCACTTTTTTTAGACCTTGCAGTATCTACTCTTGTAAATCGTTCGAATATCTTTGGAAGATTTTCTTCACTTATACCTATGCCATTATCTGCTACAGTAAGGTAAATATTGTTTTCATCTTCTTCTAGGCTTACCATCACATTCCCACCTTCATTAGTATATTTTATTCCATTTTCTACAATATTATAGACCATCCTATAAAACCTGTCTGGATCAACTTCTGCAAAAACATTATTTTTACCTTCAAATTTAAGATTTATATCTTTTGTCTTTGCAAGAGGAAATAGACTTTCTATTACATCTAATATAATTTCGCTTATCTCACTTTTTCTAACTTTTACTGCTTTAATTTTATCCATTCTCGCCAATTCCAACAAATCATTTACCAATCTTGTCATCCTATCCAGCTCGCCGTTTACATCCTTTAATATTTCTTTATAAAATGTTATGTCCTGGTTTTTGCTATTTATTAAAGATTCTATCAACGCTTTTACAGATGCCAGAGGAGTTTTTAGTTCATGAGAAGCATCCGAAACAAATCTTTTCCGTTCTTCATCTATTTTCATTAAACTAAAACTCATCTTATTAAAAGCATTAGCCAATTTCCCAATTTCATCATTGCTTTTTACCTCGACTTTATAGTCCAATTTACCTTGAGATAAAATATTTGCTGCTTCTGTTAATCGTTTTAAAGGATTGGTAATATAAGAAGCCACCAAAAGGCTTAAAAAGCTTACTAAAAATCCAATACCTGTAAAAGTATATATCATGCGATATTTTATAGATTTCAAAAGGTCTATTATGTTATCTATAGAAGAAGATATAAGTATTGCCCCTACTACATTGTTTTTGGCTATAACAGGGACTGCAGTATACATCGCCCAACCTACACCATTTATATCATGAATACTTGTAGAACCCTTGCCATTTAAAGCCTCTTTTATATCGTTGTAATCCTTTATTACTTTTCCTTCAAATTCTTTAGAGGAAGCAGAATCCACCAATACTTTTCCATTTATATTAGTAAAAAGTATTCTTGAATTTATTTGTTTTGCATACTCCATTATCGTTGGCTCAATCAAATGAGAAGAAGCGGTACCTACAAATCTTGATACAAAATTAGATACCATATTGGCTTGCATTAAATTATTGACTCTGACATTGTCTAAATAACTCCCTTCAATGTAACGGTAAAGATAAAGACCTGTTAATGCCAATGAAATTATTAAAATTGTCAAATATAAAGAGAAAATTTTCCACCTTAAACTCATTTTATCACCTTTACTTCATATAGTATCCTGCACCCCATTTGGTGAAAATATATTGAGGATTTGCAGGGTCATCTTCAATTTTCTCTCTAAGTTTTCTCACATGCACTGTAACAGTATTTGTATCACCGTAAAAATCAAATCCCCATACCAAATCTAGCAATTTATCTTTTGTATAAACCTTTCCTGGATTAGATGCTAACAACACTAAAATTTCAAATTCTTTATTGGTAAGCTCAATTCTCTTTCCTCTTTTGTAAACTGCCCTTTCGGGAATACTTATATAAAGTTCTCCCCTTTTTATCTCGTCTTTTTTCTTAGTATAAGGATTTGTAGCTCTTCTTAAAAGCGCTCTTATCCTCGCAATAAGTTCTCTCGTGTTAAAAGGCTTCGCCAAATAATCATCGGCTCCTATTTCTATTCCCACAATCCTGTCAACATCCTCTCCCCTTGCAGTAAGCATAATTATTGGTATATTTGAAAAAGTTCTTATCTCTCTACACACAGAAAAACCATCTAACTTAGGAAGCATAATATCTAAAATTACTAGGTCATAATTTCCCAAACGAACCTTGTCAAGACCTTCTTCTCCGTCGTAAGCAGTATCAACTTCAAAGCCTTCTTCTTCTAAAGAAAGTTTTAAACCTTTTACAAACATCTCTTCATCATCTATAATCAACAATCTTTCCATATAACCTCCCTCCTAACACCAGTATAACATAATAATTTACAAAAAAAATAGCCTTAACGGCTATTTTTTTCTTCTCCAAAACCAGTAGATTCTCTTACAATCAACTGATGAGGCAAAATAACGTGCATTTCTTCAATCGGTTCTTTTGCTAAAAGTTTTGTTAAAAGTCTCATGCTAACAGCTCCTATATCGTAAGCAGGCTGTTGTATTGTAGTAATTGTCGGCTTAAAAATAGTAGAAATATAAGTATTGTCAAAACCCACTACATGGATATCTTCTGGTACTTTGAGATTTGAGTCAAATATCGCGTTTATAGCAGCAGCAGCCATATCATCTGATGCAGCAAATACTGCATCTACTTTGTATTCCAAAAGCTTTAACATAGCTAAATACGCTTTCCGAGTTTTAAATTCTCCTTCTACTACTAAATCAGGGTCATATTTTATGCCATGTTCTTGGAGAGCTTTTTTGTAACCCTCAATCCTTTGAAGACCTCCTATCGGGTCATTCATAGGCCCTGAAATCATAGCTATTTTTTTGTGTCCTAAAGAAATCAAGTATTTGACTGCATCGTATGCAGCTTTTTCATTGTCAATCATAACACTAGGAAATCTTTTATCTTTGTCTTGAGTACCTGCCAGTACTACCGGTACACCAAATTCGTTAAATGTTTGTATGACACTGTCCCTTACAATATCCCCCATAAATATAATCCCGTCTACCTGCTTTTCTCCCAATATTTCTATATATTTGATTTCCTTTTCCTCTTTTTGGTCAGTGTTACACAAAAATATGTTATAATTATACATGGCAGCAATATCCTCTATCCCTCTAACTACTTCGGGGTAGAAAGTGCTAGAAATATCTGGAATTATAAGCCCTATAGTATGAGTCTTTTGGATCTTTAAACTACGAGCCAATGCATTTGGTTTGTATCCAGTCTTTTTTATAGCTTCCAATACTTTTTGCCTTGTCTCGTCCGTAACGACAGCACTGTTATTTAACACTCTCGAAACCGTAGCAATTGATACTTTTGCTTCTCTCGCCACATCTTTTATTGTTGCACTCATCTTAATCACTCCCAGGATTAATCGTTTTCGCTTTATGTTATTTTACTTTTTTATAGGAATTTTGTCAATAGATTTTTTCACTCATTTTCATGTATTTTTTTGACTGATTCCTCCTTTAACTCAATTTTTTGTACTTTTTCGCAAAATAGAGGCAAAAAAGAGAATAACATATATAAAATCCCAACAAATATAATAACCAAACTGATAAATTTTATAACCATCCCTTCCATGGTCATCACCTAAAATAAAAAAATATATTACCGCCTCGCGGTAATATATTTTATTCCCTTTCGTTTAAACTGGTTACTACACAGCTACTGACTTTTTATTTAAGAAAAATTTATCTATTACATGCGCAACTCCATCTTCATCATTTGATAAAGTTGTATAATCTGCTTTTATCTTTACAATGTCAGGAGCGTTTCCCATAGCCACTCCTAGTCCTGCATATTCTATCATTGACAAGTCATTTAGATTGTCTCCAACCGCCACTACCTGATCTCTTTTTATGTTGTACATATTGGCAAGAGTTTTTAAAGCATTACCCTTGCTTACTCCTTTTGCATTAATCTCTAAATGTCCTCCTCCAGATGTAGAAATAGTCAACCTTTTTGCAATTTCGTCGTAAACTTGTGCATCAATAGAAATGGGATTTTTAATATCATTTATCGCATAGATTTTAGCTGTTACGCTTCCCGTCTTCTCAAGAAATTCCTCCAAATTGCCCACCGCATTTACAGTAACATTGTTAAAAGAAAGGTACCACTCTACTCTATCAGTTATTTTTTCCACGTATAGCTCATCATCAATATAGAGGTTAATATGATATCCACTTTCTTTTAACAATCTTATCGCAAATATTGCGTCCTCTGTTTGTATTGGATTGTAATAATATACTTTTTTAGTATAAATATCTTTTATTAAAGCGCCATTATAAGAAATTACCGGAGCATTAATATTAAGTTTAAGGGCATAGGGAAGGATAGAAGAAAACATACGACCAGTTGCGATAGTAAAAATTACCCCCTTTGAAATCACCTCTCTAATTGCTTCTTTAGTTTTATCAGAAATTTCAGAATTGCTATTTAATAAGCTCCCATCAGCATCTGTGACAAAAAGTTTATACATATACTTCAACCCCTATATTTTATTTATCCCTCATCTATATTATAACAGTTTGTAAATTTACATACTATATCATAAATTGTTATAAAACGTTATCATTGAAAATTTTACATTACAAAAAATTCCTTAACAAAGTTTTATGAAAAAGAGCAGAATAAATATAAATGAATATTTTCAAAGTCCTTCAACAATACTATATATGAAGACTTAGAAAGGGTGACATTATGCTAATATTATTTTTCCGTACCCTAATTTTATACGCTCTTATAGTAATATTTATGAGAATTTCAGGAAAACAGCAAATAGGTCAACTTCAGCCCTATGAGTTAGTAGTGGCAATCATGATAGCAGACTTAGTTGCAATTCCTATGCAAAATAAAGGAATTCCTCTTTTATCTGGTATTATACCTATTTTAACCCTTTTAGTTTCGCAACTTTTTTTATCCTACTTGTCAATGAAAAGCTTAAGAGCAAGAGCTATAATTTGCGGTACACCTACTATTTTAATTGAAAAAGGTAAAATCCTAACGTCTCAACTTCAAAAAGAACGCTACAATATAAATGACCTTTTGGAAGAATTAAGAGTAAAAGGTTACCCTAATATAGCCGATGTGGAATATGCAATACTTGAAACAAATGGCAGTTTAAGCGTTATACCAAAGAGCGACAAAAGGCCTGTAACTCCTCAAGACCTAAATTTAACTCCCCAATACGAGGGATTACCACTTCCTATAATAATAGACGGAAGAATTATGCATCAGAATATGCAGAAAGCAGGTATTGATATGGAATGGCTAAATGAACAGCTGAAAATGTGGAAAATACAAAATGTCAAAGAAGTACTCTTTGCCTCTTTAGACACCAATAAAGTTTTAACTGTTTACAGAAAGGAAGATTAAATGTGCGATATGTAGTTCCTTTGATGATATCTGTCGTTATTTTTATAGTGCTTTTAGATATTATATCTTTTAAATACCTTGATAAAACCTCTGAAAATTTAAATAAAATGTTAACAAAAGTGCAGCAAAACATAGAAAAAGAGCATTGGGAAGAAGCACAAAAAAACATAAAAACAGTAGAAAAAGAATGGAAAAATATAAATAAAAAATGGGCAATGCTAATAGAGCATAGAGAAATTGATGAAATAGAAATAAACATGGAAAAACTAAAAAGTTATGTGGATACGAAAAATAAAGACCTAAGCAGTGCACAGCTTAAAGCTATTAAAATGTTAATTAGGCATATACCTCAAAACGAAAAACCTATTCTTGAAAATATCCTTTAAATCTGTAACTTTATAAAACAATGTGTTATAATATATAGGCATAAAAACCCTTTTTAAAAGAAAGGGGGAACAACCATGACATCACCAATAACTACAAAACGCGTAATAATAGGACCAGACAATTTTAAAAAAGTAGTGGATCTATCTTCTCCCTCTAAAATTGGGCTTCCAAAAGGTCAAATTGACACAGAATTCTTGTCTCAAATAAAACCTGGAAATAGCTTTGAAGTACAAGGAGTAAAATATTATGTACTTAACTGCGATACATTTGATTATATAATGCACTATTTAAAGCGTCAAACACAAATTATCTATCCAAAAGAAGCAAATTACATTGCGATGCGCCTTGACATTTTTCCAGGCAAAAGAGTAGGTGAAGCTGGAACTGGTTCTGGTGCTTTTACTGTATACCTCTCTCGTATTTTAGGGCCTTATGGAAGAGTATATACATATGAGCAAAGAGAAGAATTTTATAAACTGGCGCAAAAAAATCTCAGGGAGTTTTCGGAATTTGATAATGTCATAATGTACAATAAATCTATAAATGAGGGAATCAAAGAAAGAGACTTGGACGCATTTTTCTTAGATGTTAGAAAACCGTGGGAAGTTTTAGAAGAAGTAAGGAAAGCGCTAAAACCTGCAGGACACTTAGGAATATTAGTTCCCACTACAAATCAAGTATCTGAAAGTTTGGCTGCACTTGAAAAAGCTGGCTTTTATATTTCAGAAGTCAGTGAAATTATACTTAGAAAATATAAATTAAACCCTCAAAGGTTAAGGCCAGAAGATTTAATGGTAGGACACACAGGTTATCTCATTTTTGCAAGGAAGCTAGAATAGTAATTGTCTTTATTGACTACAAAATCCCATTGTGCTATTATTCCAAAAGTGGTGGTATCTTTATAGAACCACACACTTAATAAAAATTCAATAGGGCTCATTTCGGCCCCGCCAGGATCACAAGACCGGGACGGGAAATAAAGAAGATTTACCTTCCCATCCGTGGAAGGTTTTTTGTCTTAATTAAAAGGAGGGAAAACTATTGAAAATTGGATTTATCGGGGCTGGTGTTGTAGGAACAAGCCTCGCTTTTTTGTTATCCCAAAAGGGTATTAATATCTCAGGTTTTTTAAGTAGAAATTTAGAATCAGCCAAAAAATCGGCTGAATTTACACAATCTAAAGCCTTTTATAATTATGAAGAGATTATTACAAATGCTGATGTAATCATAATAAGTACAAATGACAGTAGCATACCAGAAGTAGTAAACAATTTAAGTCAACACAAAGAAATACTTAAAGAAAAAATTTTTGCTCACTTAAGTGGAGCTTTAAATTTAGAAGTTTTAAATCCTCTTAAAGATGAAAATAATTTTATCATGGTAATGCATCCTATACAAACGTGCCCCTCTGTATCAGCAGCTTTAGAACTTCTTCCAGAATCCTATTTCACTTTAGAAGGAGATGAAAAAGCAGTTGAAATTGGAAAAGAAATTGTAAATAAAATATCAGGTAAATACATAGTTTTAAACAATATAGTAAGACCACTTTATCATGCCGCTTGTGTTGTAGCCTCAAATTACCTTGTAGCTCTTTCAAAATTTAGTTTGCTTCTTTTAAAAGAATCAGGCTTTCCTTTTGAAGATTATCCTGAGGCCCTAATTCCTCTAATGGAAGGAACTTTAAAAAATATAAAAGAAAATGGAATACCTAAAGCCTTGACTGGTCCTATAGCAAGAGGAGATATAAATACTATAAAACTTCACCTTGAAAATATAAAAGATCCAAATCTTAAAGAACTCTATAAAAGTTTAGGTAAATTAACTCTTGATATAGCCTATAAAAAAGGAAATTTAAGTGATGAAAAATATTTTAAACTGGAGGGTATATTAAATGGAGGAAAAAGTAACAACTCTCACACTAAAGAAATTTAAGAAAGAAGGAAGAAAGATTGTAGCTTTAACTGCTTATGACTTTCCCACAGCTAAAATCCTCGATAATTGCGGAATTGACATGATTTTAGTAGGAGATTCTCTCGGAATGGTGGTTTTAGGATACCAAAGCACAATACCTGTCACAATGGAGGACATGATACATCACACAAAAGCAGTATCTAAGGCAGTAAATCGTGCCTTTGTAGTTGCCGACATGCCTTTCATGTCATATCACATATCTAAAGAACAGGCTATGACTAATGCTGCAAAGCTTATTGCAGAAGGCGGAGCTCACGCTGTAAAGTTGGAGGGTGGAGAAGAAATAGCTTCAATAGTCAAAGCCATAGTAGATGCAGGAATACCAGTGGTAGGTCATCTCGGTCTCACTCCTCAATCAGTACATCAATTGGGAGGATATAAAGTCCAAGGCAAAGAAAAAGAGAAAGCCAAAAAAATTTTTAACGATGCAAAAATATTAGAACAAGCTGGCATATGTGCCCTGGTGCTTGAAAGCATCCCAATGGAGCTTGCAAAAGACATTGCAGAAAATATTTCAGTTCCAACTATTGGAATAGGAGCAGGTCCTTACTGCGATGGCCAAATCCTCGTCACCCACGACATGTTGGGAATAACTCAAGGTCATAGGCCTAAATTTGTAAAACAATACGTTAATATTGAAAAAATAATGATAGAGGGCATAAATGCCTACATTAAAGAAGTACAACAAGGTCTATTCCCAGATGAAGAACATTCTTTTACTTTAGAAAAGAGGGAGAATAAATGATAGTAACAGATAAAATTAGTGATGTAAGAAATATAATTAAAGAACAAAAACTATCAGGTAAAAAAATTGGACTTGTACCTACAATGGGATATTTGCACGAGGGCCATTTGTCCCTCGTAAGAATTGCAAAAAAGCATTCAGATTTTGTAGCTGTAAGCATATTTGTAAATCCAATTCAATTCGGACCTAATGAAGACTTTGATAGATATCCTCGAGACTTGGAAAGGGATTTAAAACTTCTTGAAAAAGAAGGATGTGACCTTGTTTTTGCTCCTTCTGTAGAGGAAATGTATCCTTCTGAACTTCTCACAACAGTAAATGTGGATAAAATTACTGAAAAACTTTGCGGAGCTTTCAGGCCCGGTCATTTTAAAGGCGTCACAACAGTTGTGGCAAAATTATTTAACATTTTCACACCTGACATCGCAGTTTTCGGACAAAAAGACGCCCAACAAGTTGCAGTAATAAAGAAAATGGTGGAAGACTTAAATTTCCCTGTAGAAATAATCAAAGCGCCTATTGTAAGGGAAAGTGACGGTTTAGCAATGAGCTCAAGAAATGTATATCTAAATCCTGAAGAAAGAAAAGCCGCCACAATACTTTCGAAATCTTTAAAAGAAGCTGAAAAATTACTTTTAGATGGCGAAAGAAATGCTAATACTATAATAAAAAAAGTAGAGGAAGTCTTAAACTCAGAACCTTTATGCAAAGTTCAATATGTCTCCTGCGTTCATCCTGATACATTAAAAGACTTAACTTATATAAAAGATAAAGCACTTATTGCAATAGCTTGCTTTATTGGGACAACAAGGCTTATAGATAATCTATTGTGGGGGGAAAATATATAATGCAAAGGTTTATGATGAAATCAAAAATACACAGAGCAATTGTAACGGAGACAAATTTAAATTATCAAGGCTCTATAACCATTGATAAAGATTTAATGGAACTTGCTGATATACTGCCAAATGAAAAAGTACAAGTTTTAAACATCAACAACGGTGCACGATTTGATACTTACGCAGTAGAAAGCAAAAGAGGCTCAGGCACAATATGCATAAACGGTGCAGCAGCAAGACTATGTCAGGTAGGCGACACAATCATCATAATATCTTACGCAATAATAGATGATGAGGAAGCCAAAAATTATAAGCCTAAAGTAATATTTGTAGATGAAAACAATAAACCAGTAAATATGTAAAAATTTAATGGTACAAGGTACCTATTTAATGTACCTTGTACCATTAAATATAAGCCCCTTGCTTTAATAAAATGTTTCTCAGCATTTTTACATCAACATTCGAAACTTTTGCATTCTCTTTTGCTGCTATACTTGCAGCTGTCCCTGCCGCTTGACCCGTTGCCATAGCAATTGGTGAAACTCTTATTGCTGCATTTGCTTCATGAGTTGATGATATACATCTGCCTGACACAAGTAAATTATCTACTTTTTTACTATACAAACATCTGTATGGTATGTCGTAATCACTTCCCTTTTTAAGTTTCATATAAACAACGTCTTCCCCCTCCGGAGAATGTATATCAACAGGATAACCCCCTTTTGCAATGCAGTCATCAAAGCGCTTGTTTGAAACAAGGTCTTCAGCTGTTAATATATATTCACCGACTATTTTCCTAGTTTCTCTCACTCCTATTTGCGGACCTGTTGAAATCAATATACTATTTTCAAAACCAGGTATTCTTCTTTTCATAAAGTTAAACAACTCAATGGCTTGATTCCTTCCGATTATTTCACCTTTGGTTAAATCTTTTATATCTGTACCATTTAGCCTTTGTACCCTTGTCATGTTTACTATAACTTCACCTAGTGTATTTGTTTCAAAAAATAACACCATGTCTCTTTCAAAATTTATTTCTCCTTTTTTTCTTGCTTCTTTCAATATAGAATAAAAGCCATTTACCGATAATCTTTTTGCTTTTATGATTTTTTCTTTATCTACCATTCTAAATTCAGTTGGATTATTTAGCACATATTCTTTTATTTTTTGTATATCTACATTGCCTATTCTGACATTCATTGTCATCGGTTGTGTCAAGTTATCCTTGGGTCTTCCTAATAAATAATTGACTCCACATCTTATAGCAAGGTCTGCATCTCCTGTTGAATCTATATAAATTTTGCTTTTTATAGTCATTTCCCCTGATTTGTTCACAATTTTAATTGATTTTATCTTGCTTCCATCTATCTCAACACCCGATAAATAGCTGTGATATAGTATTCCTACACCGCTATCTATTAGCATCTTCTCTAAAATGTATTTCATAAGTTCTACATCAAAGGGTGTTACAGTGCTTACAAACCCAGTTGTATCTATTACGTGGCCAGGACTTCCCCCTATTTTTACAAGATTATCTACTATCTCTTGTGGTATTCCTTTTACAACCTGTCTATCACCCGCATGAAACGTCATCATAGGGCCAACGCCCATATTTGTAAGTGAACCACCGAGAAATCCATATCGTTCAATTAGTAGAGTTTGAGCTCCATTTCTTGCAGATGCTATTGCTGCAACTGTTCCTGATACGCCACCACCGACAACAACTACATCATATGGTTTCATTCTACCACCTACCATATATCATAAAATTCTTTTACAAAAGCATGGGCTGCTATTTCACTTAATGCTCTTAATCTTCTTTTTAGTATAAATGGACCAATTTTTATTTGTATCTTTTTTATTTCACTTGTTAATCCAATATATTTGGCCTCTAAATGGTGAAAATATTCGTGAGTCAGAAATAAATCTACAATTTTTTCATTATCTTTCCAAAAGAAATATTTGTCTGGTATAGAAGGGATAAATACGTTTTGTATATTTTTTTTGTAAATGGTAATCTTTTTTTCTTTACTGTTATAATCGCTAAAAATAGTATAGGCAGGGTTATAACTTTTTTCATCTGTTTCTATAAGTATGTTTTCTTGAAATATTAGTTGTTTTATGTCTTTGTTTTTTATTTTTTCTGCCTCTTTTATCCCTCTATTCCATGCTATTTCTAATATATCATCAAGATTAAGGTCGGATATTCTATTGTAATATATATCAAATTTTAATTCCTGGTCAATTAATTGTTGTTTATTAAGAAATACAGAGGGTACCATTTCATCACCTTTTGCTTAATAATATGAGTATTCGGTCATTATCAGATAAGCCACTTATTTCTACTTTTGCCAGTGAAATTATTTGTTCTTTGTCAATAAGTCCTGATAGGTCTACTATTCTATTTGGCAGTATGATAAAGCAATCAGGGATTTCGGCTCCGCCATCGCCATAAAATATGTTTTGCTCTAATGCTTTGTTTAAATCATTTTCAAAGGTTTTAATGGTTGTTCTATATACTTTGCCGTTATTTTTGTGAAGTCTTATAACTCCTTCTTTGTTTATTACTACTACTCTTTCCTGCTTTTGTGATAATAGCCCAAAGAATCTCTTTCTGTTTTCTATGCCTTTTATGATATACATTGAACCTGTTTTATCGATTATTTGAAGGTTTTTTATCGATTCTAGCTTCATTGATTGAGATGCTATTTTCTTTATTTCTTCTTCTCCTAAGTTTTTGTTTAATATGTCTTTGGAACGTAATTCTGTAGCTCCTGTAGCAATTGCTCTTACTATATTTTTTTGTGAGTCTATTTCTACATATATTTCTACTGTTTCTTCTAATGCCCCTGATTTTATTACTGCTTCTTTTGCCTCATTTCTTATTGATAATATATCTTTTTCAGTGGGGTTTTGTATTGTGCGCTCTACTATTTCTCTTACCATTGCAAGGGCTACTCCTATTGTAGAGATTACCTGGGCGTTTTTGGCTATTCTATGGTGCATACCCATAATTTTTGCAACATAGGGAACTATTGAAGCACTTCCTCCTCCACCACCTACAAGTACTGTGGTAGATTTGTCAAGTTTGTAGTCAGTAATAAGCTGTTCAACAACTTTTATTACTTTCATGCTTGCAATGTCCATTATTTTTTTTGCTACTTCTTCAACTGTTTTATTGAGTTTTTTGGCAATTGGCTCTAATGCCTTTCTTGCAGCTTCTTGATTACCATAGGCGTAATCTTCTGGTCTTACATATCCTAATACGTTTGCCGCACAGGATACAGTTATTGCAAATATTTTCCCATTCTTGCTTTTGATTGCAACATAATTATCGGGATCGTTCTTTTTGGGCTTTATATATACTATTTCAGGTTCTATTATTTCTTCTGGATCGCTGTAAACTGCATATGGTAAATCTGCAATATGAGCACTTCTGGGCCCAACGTCTTCTATGTCTTTGTCACCAAGCCTTACCATGCTCCCTCCTGCTATTCCCACCGTTCTTACATCAAGGGAGTTAAGATAAGTCTTATGCCCACCGATTTCTGCATAGTTTACCATTACTTTGCCTCTCTTTATTGCAGATATGTCTGTACTTGTTCCACCAACTTCAAGGAATATGCCGTCAGATATTTTTTCATACATGAGAGCTCCTGCTACACCTGCAGCAGGCCCTGAAAGAAGTGTTAATATCGGTCTTTTCCTCACTTCCGCTATATTCATTACTCCACCATCGCCTCTCATTATCATGAGAGGTGCTTTTATGCCGGATTTTTTTACGCTTTCTTCTGTCATGTTTGCTGTCTCTATCATTTTGGGAAGTATACATGCGTTTATTGCTGCAGTCCTTGTCCTTATTTTTAATCCATATAGCTTTGTTATTTCATGCGTAGCCGTCGCCGGAAGCCCTTTTTGCTCTATAATGTCTACTATTTTATCCTCAATTGTTGGATCATCTACTGAAAAAGCTTGGGCAGCGACAATTGCCCCTATCTCCTGCCTTTTGAAGTCCTCAATTTTCATTTCCACGTTTTTCTCAAATTCGTCCTCTAATTCAATATATTGATTTGCAATCTTTAATATTTTACCTGGTGCAAGTTCTATATCTTGTATATTTGTATCGCTTTTTACTTTAATACCCTCAAGCCCTTTCCCTGCAGCTATAATGCCAACAGGAACAACGTCACCTTCTAATAATGCATTTGTTGCCTGTGTTGTACCATGGGCTATAAATAGGACATCTTCTGGATCTATACTGTGCTCTTCCATAAGTTTCATAAGGGCTTCTATAATGCCTTTTGCAACACCTTCTTTCGCAGTATGTGTCGTCGGTACCTTTATTGTCCCTATTAATTCATAAGTGTCATTATCTATAGCAACCGCATCTGTAAATGTTCCTCCAACATCTATCCCGATTCTTACCTTCAATATTATCTCCTCCTATACATGTCATGATAAGGGCTAAGTTAAATCACTTAGCCCTTTTATGTTTTAAAAGAACATTATTGAAGCTGTAACTACGCCAGCTATAGCAAGTGCCCATATATATGGTAATAATTTTAATAGAAGTTTATTAACGTCAACACCAGCATAATTACTTAACCAAACATTATGTGTATTTGTTGGATCTCCTATCGCTTGAATCCTTTCTGTTGATAAAAGTGCACCCATTACTGCAGTCGGTGGCAAAAGTTTTAAACCAATGATAAGACCAGCTATACCACTTCCCAATCCCCATAAATTTAGAGGACCTCTGTAAAGAGCCAACGGCGCAAGTAAACTAAAAAATATAATGTACGATATTCGCGATGAAGGAATAATACTCTTTAAAATGGGTTCAAGGCTTTTTGCGACCATAGGATGCATAACAGCATTTAGCAACATGCCAATTCCTATCATTAAAAGCACTGCTGGTGCAGAATCTGCTATACCATCATAAGCAGTTTTGGTAAGGGTATTTAAAGCATTTTTAACCGATTTTTGTGTTGTAATTACGCTATAAACTATTCCAACCATAAAAGATGAAATAATCGACCATTTAAACACTAATACAAATAAAATAGGTATAAGTGGTGTTAATAATGCTAAAGAATTCGCTTTTTGTTCTATTTCTTCATCATTTGCTTGAGCCCAAGCAAATTTTAAGCCTTGGCGTTTAAATTCTATAATTATAAAAACCAGAGCTGTTATAGCAGTTAAAACCATAAGAACTAATGCAAAATTTCTAACTTGTTCTAACGTTACACCAGTGGCCGTTATATAAAAAGCCCAATTTCCCATATTAAGTTCAAGACCTATCGCCATACCAAACAAAAATACTGCAATTGCTGTCATAGGAGCTACACCTACTGACATCAATATAGGTATTGTTATACTACCAATCATTATTACAGCACCAAGACCACCTACAGTTGTAAATAGTAAAGCTATTGCTGCTGCAACTAAAATTGTTATTATAAAAGGTCGGTCTCCACCTAATTCAGCTGCTGTTTTAACGATGGATTTTGATATCCCAGTTTGGTTCATTATTTGCCCAAGCCATGCGCCAAACATTACTGCTACATATGCTGCAGCAAGTTTTATAGCTCCTCCATCTATCACATAAGCTAAAAGCCCGTTGTCTACTTTAGTCTTAGGGTCTACCATTTTTAGAGGAACACCAGCAATTACTGCTATTCCTATCGCAAGTATTGGAAGTGCTATTAATGTGGGCAACTTCCTAGTTATCATAAGCACTGCAATTGCTAAAAAAAGAACCAATATCAACACTGCCTGCATGATAAAAACCCCCTTACAATTTATTTATCGCTTCTCTAAACAAACTAGTTGTTCTTTCAACTCCTTCTACGGTATTTCCGGTCACAATTGCACCTATCATTATCCCTTTTACTCCTAATTCATATAAGAATCTTACTTCTTCCGGTTCTATAATCCTTTGAGTAGGAACCACAACAGGTTTGTCAACATTTTCAACAAGCCTGCCATATCTCATTAAATCAAATACATAAATTTTTTCTCTTCTATCATCGGGAAGAACATCTGCTTCTATTACATCTACACCTATTCTATTAACTGCCCTGATATGACCTAAATCATATGTTTCATTAACAGCAATCATCTTGTCAAGATTTGAATCAATCATATAAAGTGGCATATAATGGGCAAACATTGACAAAAAACTAAAGCCAATTTCTTCTACAAATTTAATTTCATCTTTGCTTGCATATAACTGTGCACCAGGAACAAGACCCACAGGCACATTGGCATATTTAATTATCTCTTCAAACACCTCCCTTTGTTCCATTATACCTCTGAAATTATTGCCACTCGCCGAATGATAAACATTGGCATGGACCTTTAACGCATCTGCACCTCCTTTCACAGCAGCCTGTGCAAATTCTAATTTGTTTTCAGGTAGACTAACTATTAACGTCATTTTGTTTGAATTAAGCAAATCAAGAAATTCCATAAAGCTACGCCTCCTGTATATTTATTATTTTTTTTAAAGTAAGCTTTGCTGCTTCTCTCATAACATCTTCATCTTTTGTAGATGGGTTTTTAATCACCAGATTCTCGCAAGATCTTGCCAGAGAATTAATAATAGCTGATAATTTTAATATTTTACCATCAAATATAAAGACTTTTATATCCAGTAAATTTTTTAAATTGATAATAGCCACTTTTAAATAGTTACTTACTTCATTTATAAGACGATTTTTTTTCTCATCATTTAATATTTCACACAAACTATCAATATTTATTGGAGGTATATTATCAATTTGTTCCTTTTCATGCTCTTCGATTATCATTATTAATGCTCTTTTTATTATTGATTTTATTGATACTACCTCGTCTAAGGTTGGGCCATTTTTATCTACGATCATTTGTCCAATATTTATGCTAGTTTCCAAACGCTTCCCTTTTATAATTACTGAAGACTCTATATCTTCATCTATTTTAATGTAAGCAAGATTCTCTCTCATATTTAGGTTTTGGTATTCTGCCATAGCCTTTAAATTCAATTCATCTTCCTCAACAACAGTAAGTCCCAGCTCCAAAGATAGTGACTGCTCTATTGTTATAAACTCTGAAGAAATAGATGTATTTAAAATTCCTCTCGGTTTTAAAATTTTAACATCATTGTTCAAACAAATACCTATGCCAAATATTTTTTTATCATCTTTACATATTTCTTTTTCAAAAGAAAAATAGCATTCTTTTATTTTTGCCTCTAATTTAGATATTTCAAAATAATCAAATTTAATTTCCTTCTGTGATATCTTATTCATAGAAAAATCAAACAAAGAAGCTATTATTTTATTTTCATCAACCTTAACCACTAAAATATATCCACTTTCAGGATTAAACTGTAGCATAATGGGCCTTCTGCCACCCGTAGATGTACCTACCCCGTTTTCTTTTATAATATTCTCCTCTATTAATTCGTCAGTCAAATCTGAAACAGCTGTTAAGCTTAAACCAGTATATTGCGAAATTTCTGTTCTTGACAATGCACCTTTATTAATAAGTGTTTTTAAAATTAACTTTTTGTTTCTGTCTTTTAATTCTTTTAAGTTGTTTTTTCGCCTCAATTTACTTTACCCTCCCTAACTTATTAAGAAGTTCGTAATAAGTTTATAAAATAAAATTTGTATTATCTACTTAGCAAAAAACAATTATGGCCTTTCTTAAATAATGCTACATATAACTTCCTATATTCTAAAGTAAATTTATGTTATTTCTAACTTCTTATTATCTTAATTTTATATATTCGACATTATTTTTAAAATTCCTTCTTAAAATATATAAAAATTATAAAAAATTTTATCATCAACCTCTCATCTTTTTAAAGCTTTATCACACTTCACATTATTTTGTCTCTACTATCCCGACTGCCATCCCATTCTTATATAAATTCAAACTAGCAAACACATTTCCTTATTCCCCCTTTTCTTTAAGTTCGGTACGAGTCTTTGCCATTGCCAATACAACAGTTACAAATTCGGTACACTCCACATTAAAAAACCGGGAATATCACCCGGTTTCAGTTTGTTGACAAAGCAAAATTTAAGCCCCTGTTTTCCCAGTTTTGAAAACAGGGGCTGTATGTATCTGGATAAAATTTTCTTTAAAACTCCAAATAATGGATAAAGTTTTGAAATGTCAAAGGGCCTTTTGCCCTTCCTCCATAACCATAAGGCCATTTTCTTTAAATTCATGGCAGCAAAAACAAGCATCGCTTGCATGGACAATTTTTCTTTCCCTCTTAATGTTGTCCATCGCAAACCATGCTTCTCCTTTAAATCCGCAAACACTCTCTCTATTGTCTCTTTCCTTCTCTCATATACTTCTTTACAGTAAGGTGTATGCCTTAAGTGTTCTGCTTCTTCTACATACCCTTCCCATATATACCTGAATATCCTCTTTGTGTAGTCTTTACTTTGGGTACACTTTTCTCTTAAAGGACAGTTTTTACATTTTTCTGGGTTTGATTTGTATTCTCTATATCCTTCTCTATTAGTTGTAACATATGTTAGTATTTCATTTTGTGGGCATATGTAACAGTCATAGTATTCATCATACACAAATTCATGTTTCTTCATAAAACCGTCTTTTGTTTTTGGTCTTGTGTATGGCACTGCTGGTATTATTTCTCTATCAAATATTGTCTTTAATATGTACGGATTTTATATCCTGCATCTACTGCTATTGCTTTTGGTTTTCCTACCCTATTTTCAACTTCTTTTAGTACTTCTTCAAACATTACGCTGTCGTGTACATTCGCTGCTTCAACTTTTACTCCTAATACAAATCCGTTTTTATCGCATGCTGTGTGAAAGGAATATGCAAAACATTTTTCTTTTTCATTTTTGTTTAACATTCCACTATCTGGGTCTGTTTTGCTTACTTTTACTTCTTTCGTCTTTATCGTCTTGATTTTCTTTAATGGCTTTTTTTCCATGAGCTTCTCTATCTTTGTTTATTTCTTCTTCTAGTTTTTCTTGATAAGTCCTGGCTTCTTGTTCTATTATTTCTTTTGTATATTTTTTCTTATTGGCACTTGCTTTTACGTGAGTGGAATCTATGAATACTTCCTCTGCATTTACTAACCCATGCCTTATTGCTTCTTCTAAAATCTTCGTAAATATTTTCTCAAATATGTCTGTCCCTTTGAATCTTCTTATGTAGTTCTGGCTAAATGTTGAAAAATGAGGTGTTTCTTCTGTTAACCCATACCCTAAAAACCATCTATATGCAACGTTTGTTTTTATTTCTGCTATTGTTCTTCTTATCGACGGTATACCAAAAAGATATTGAATGAACAGTATTTTTATCAATACTACTGGATCTATGCTTGGTCTGCCGTGATCTTCGGAATATTTGTCCTTTACTAAATCGTATATGAAGCTAAAGTCTATGACTTTTTCTATCTTTCTTAAAAGGTGGTCTTTTGGTACTAATTGATCTATGCTTACAAATTCTATTTGATGTCTTGCATCCTGTTTCTTTGTTAACATCTTCCTTCTCCTCTCCTCTTTTGCTTTATACCACTAAAATAACAAGGAACCCTTCTCATCATAACGGGTTCCCGATATTTTGTCAACAGTCTGAAATACCGGGAATATCACCCGGTTTTTTTAGTATTTTTACTTTTTACATAATTTATCATACCGCCTGCTATGAGTACTTCTCTGTTTCTATCTGAAACATCAAGATTTACTTCAAAAGTTGTGCCTTTCGTTTGGTTTTTTACTGTGATCCTGCCACCTCTTTTTACCTGTGCTACCGCATTTTCTATCTTTAAAACATCCCCAACCTCAATGTTTTCATAATCTTTTTCATCTACAAAAGTAAGAGGAAGAATTCCACTATTTATAAGGTTTGCTTTGTGTATTCTTGCAAATGACTTTGCTATAACAGCCTTTACTCCTAAGTAAAGCGGAGCCAATGCTGCGTGCTCTCGGCTTGAACCTTGTCCGTAATTTACCCCACCGACAATTATACCACCGTCCCATTCAATCGCCCTTTTCGAAAAGTTTTCATCTATTATCTCAAAGCAGTGTTTCGAAAGTTCAGGAATATTAGACCTTAATGGTAACAACTTAGCATTTGAAGGCATTATATGGTCTGTAGTTATGTCATCTCCTACTTTAATTAGCACCCTCTTTTCTATATCAGAAAGAGGAGTGTTAAGAGGAAATGGCTTTATATTAGGACCTTTTATTACTTCAACTTTTTCTCTATCCTCCGGTGGTTTAACAATCATGTTATCATTTATTTCAAACTTTTCTACATAGGGGACTTCAGGGGCTTCTCCTAATTCTCTAGGATCAATTAAATAACCTGTCAAAGCCGCAGCAGCAGCAACTTCAGGGCTTACAAGATACACTGATGCTGACTTAGTACCACTTCTACCATAAAAGTTTCTATTAAAGGTTCTTACAGAAATTGCATCTGTTGCGGGAGCTTGACCCATGCCAATGCAGGGACCACAAGCACTTTCCAATATTCTCGCACCTGCTGAGATTAAGTCAGAAAGCGCACCATTTTTTGCAAGCATGTTAAGAACTTGTCTTGAACCAGGAGCAATTACAAGGCTTACATGTTCTGGAATAACCTTGCCTCTCAATATGGAAGCAACTTTCATTAAATCAGCATAAGAGGAATTTGTGCATGACCCTATAGCAACTTGGTCAACTTTTGGCCTTCCTGCGTCTTTAACTTTTACAACATTATCAGGACTATGAGGGAGTGCTACTAATGGTTCCAGTTCATCAAGGTTTATTTCAATGACCTCATCATATTCTGCATCTTCATCGGCAGCCAAAGGCACAAATGCATTTTCTCTTCCTTGGGCTTTTAAAAATTCATAAGTCCTTTCATCTGAGGGAAAAATTGAAGTAGTAGCTCCTAACTCTGCTCCCATATTGGCAATTGTAGCTCTTTCGGGTACTGATAGAGTTTTTACCCCATCTCCCGAGTATTCGAAAATCTTCCCAATTCCACCTTTTACTGTAAGTCTTCTTAAAAGCTCTAATATTACATCCTTTGCGGATACCCAAGGTCTAAGCTTCCCAGTAAGTCTCACATTTACAATGGAAGGCATAATAATTCTGTAAGGCTCTCCCGCCATAGCCAAAGCAACATCTAATCCTCCTGCTCCTATAGCTAACATTCCTAACCCACCTGCTGTTGGCGTATGGCTATCAGAACCTAAAAGAGTTTTCCCAGGCCTTCCGAATCTTTCGAGATGTACTTGATGGCAGATTCCATTGCCAGGCCTTGAAAAATATATGCCATATTTTGCTGCAACAGTCTGAATATATCTGTGGTCATCCGCGTTTTCAGGACCTTGCTGTAATGTATTGTGGTCAATGTAAGCAACAGAAAGCTCAGTTTTTACTCTATCGATACCGAGAGCCTCTAATTGTAGGTACGCCATGGTACCAGTAGAGTCTTGAGTCAAAGTTTGGTCAATTTTAATTGCTATTTCTCGACCTTTCACCATTTCTCCTTCTACAAGGTGAGAAGATAGTATTTTCTGCGTAAGATTCATTGCCTTCACTCCTGTAACATAATTTTATATAGCCTTTTCTCTATTTTTAATAACATCCTCATAAAGGTACATCAACTCTTTATCAAAAAGCGGCCTCTTAAGCTGTATAGCTAATTTTCTTACATGAGGCAAAAGCTGATTTGCTTCTTCTTCTGTTAAAACTCTGCCATATTCTTTAAACTTATTAATAAGAGCTGCAGTACCAGAATGCTTGCCAATTACTATCTGCCTTTCAAGGCCTACTTCATCAGGGTTAAATATTTCGTATGTGTAAGGATTTTTAAGAGCACCATCTACATGAATACCTGACTCATGAGCAAAGACATTTGTTCCAACTATAGCTTTCCATGCTGGCAACTGTCTTCCTGAGGCTAAAGCAACATATTCGGAAATCTCCCTAAACTTAGTTGTATCTATTCCTAAATCTATTTTATAGACGTGCTTTAATGCCATTACAACCTCTTCTAAAGCAGCATTTCCGGCTCTTTCTCCAAGGCCGTTTACAGTAACTCCTATAAAATTGGCTCCTGCTTTCATACCCGCAAGAGCGTTGGCAGTGGCCATTCCAAAGTCATTGTGGGTATGCATTTCAATATCAATATCAACAGCTTCTTTTATTGTTTTGACCATGTCGTAAGTTTTGAAGGGATCTAAAAAGCCTACAGTGTCACAAAATCTTAAACGATCTGCTCCTGCCTGTTTTGCACATTTGGCAAATTCAATAAGAAAGTCCATATCTGTACGAGAGGCATCTTCTGCGTTTACAGAAACATATACACCTTCTTTTTTCGCGAATCTAACTGCTTCTGTCATATTGTCCAAAACCCATTGTCTTGTCTTTTTAAGTTTATGCTCAATGTGAATATCAGAAGTAGACACAGAGATTGCAACTGCATCAACGCCACATTCCAAAGACTCTTGAACATCTTTTACTACTGCTCTATTCCATGCCATTATGCTGGCATTCAATCCAAGCTTTGCAATTTTTGCAACAGTTTCTTTTTCGTCTCCTCCCATTGTGGGAATACCTACTTCTAATTGGTCTATCCCAATTTCATCTAACATTTGTGCAATTCTGATTTTTTCGTTATTTGCAAACACAACTCCTGCAGTTTGCTCTCCATCCCTTAAAGTCGTATCAACAATATAGACTTTCTTCCCCTTTTTAAGAGCCATTTAGCTTCCCCCTTCAAAAATTCTATATAAGATATTTTATATGTAACCATTTATAAAGTCAATAGTATTTTGCAATTTTTACAATGCAAAATTGCAAAACCCGAACTAAAATTAATTTTAGTTCGGGTTTGCTAAATAGTATTGATTAATCGTTGAATGTGTATTGCAATATATCCTATTTCTTCTTCGGGAACTTCTTTTCCTAATGTATTTTCTATTACTTTTGAGACTTGCATTGCTATCTTATAAGCTCCCTTAAATTTTTTCTTTATCGAGGCTAAAAGTTCATTTGCTATTGGTGTATTTTTTTCTAACCTATCAATAGCAAAACGCAGGTGAGTTACAAGTCTTAGATAATCAATCGAATCTCTATCAATATGTTTTCCTAATTGATTTTCAATTATTGACACTAATTGAGAAATCAATCTAGTATTTTTCAAAGTATTTGACAAACCAGCATTTTCTACAGCAGCATGCAAATGAAGTGCTATAAAGCCTGCTTCATCTTCGGGTAGTGAAATATTAAGCCTTTGCTTTATCAGTTCTAACGCTTTTAATGCAATATTGTAATCATCTTTATATAAAGCTTTTATCTCCATATTAAAAGGATTTTTTATATCTATTCCCATATTTATTCTTTCAATTGCAAAAGCAATATGATCAGCAAGTGCAATGTGTATATGCTCATTAAGTTTCTTTCCTTTTATTTTTTCTGCCATCGCTATAATTTCTTCTGCAATCCCTATTACATCTCCTCTTATCTCTTCCATTAACTCAGAAAATTTAATTTTATTAACATCTTCTTGTACATAAAATATTTTTTCTAATTTATCTTCTTCAATAATATCACCTGGTCTTTTGCCAAATCCTATGCCTTTTCCAATGACTACGCATTCCACACTTTTATCATCTTTTGCCATACACACATTATTGTTAAGAACTTTTACCACTTGATACATAATTAATACCTCACTTTTCACTTGAGGTATACTCTCATAATCTTTGTCTTTTCAGCTCTTACTTCCTCACCGTCAGGTTCTTTTACAATTTTATCCACTATATCCATATTAGTAATAATAATTGGAGATGTCAATGGGTGTTCTTTTTTAACCAATTCCATATCAAATTTTATCAACTTATCTCCTACTTTGACTTTTTCACCTTCCGAAACAAAACTTTCAAATCCATTTCCTTTCATTTCTACTGTATCCATCCCAATATGAATTAATAATTCTAAACCTTCTTCTGTTTTTAATCCCAAAGCATGTTTTGTAGGAAACAATTGTATAATGGTGCCGTTGACCGGCGAATATACAATACCTTCCGTAGGTTCTAACGCCACTCCATCCCCTACCATTTTTTGTGAAAATACAGGATCTGGCACATCTTCAATTTTTAACAATATACCATTAATAGGAGAATATATATCTACGTATTTTTTCTTTTTAAATATGTTAAACATGTAATCAGCCCTTTCTGTATTTTTTACCATATTTTATTATACCCATATATTTCAAACTTCCTAAAATAATTTTGGTGGCGGCCAGTTTACGGCCGCCTAAAACATTTTTACCTTAAATTTTACCTCCTGCTTTCTTCATGTGTTTTCTCATTTCTTGTGCAATCAAATCAGCTTTTGTACCAACAATTACTTGCAATGCATTTTTGCCCATTCTAATTACACCTGTCGCTCCTAACTTTTTAAGTTTATCATCGTCTATTATTGTATCGTCTTTCACAGTCAAGCGCAACCTTGTTATGCAAGCCTCCAAAGATTGGATGTTTTCTGTTCCACCCAATACTTCTACGTATTGTACAGCAATATTACCAAGTTCTGATTTTGACATGTCTGCATATTGGTCAACAGCTTCTTCCTCTAATCTGCCAGGAGTTGCCAGGTTGAATTTCACTATTATATAGTAGAAAATTACATAGTATATTGCACCATAAATTATACCTATTAGAAGGAGTAAAAGTGGTTTTGTAGCTATACCATAGCTTAAGATATAATCAATGAGACCAGCTGAAAAGCCAAAGCCATCCTTTATACCAAGAACATAAGTTATAGCAAGAGATAAACCCGTCAAAAGAGCGTGTATTACATAAAGTACTGGCGCCAAGAACATAAATGAAAATTCAATAGGCTCTGTAATACCTGTGAGAAATGCTGTAAGAGCTGCACTTATTAACACACCAGACACAGCTTTTCTTTGGTTTGGCTTTGCTGCTGCCCACATAGCCAGTGCTGCTACTGGAAGCCCAAACATCATAATAGGATAAAACCCTGCCATAAATGTTCCTGCTGTTGGGTCGCCTGCAAAGAATCTGTTTAAATCTCCAGTTACAACTTTGCCAGCTGCTGTTTTAAAAGTGCCAAATACAAACCAGACAAGACTGTTTATAACGTGATGAAGTCCAAAAGGAATCAACAGCCTATTGAGTACACCATATACAAATACTCCAAGTACTCCTGCTCCAATTATCCATTCGCCTACAGCATATATGCCATTCTGTATTGGAGGCCATACATATCCCATTGCAAAAGCTAACACAATTGCCACGAAAGCTGTTACAATAGGCACAAATCTTTTTCCACCAAAGAAGCCTAAGAAATCAGGAAGTTTAATATCATGATACTTGTTATACAGATAACCGGCTATGATACCCATTAAAATACCGCCTAAAACTCCCATGTTGATATCTTTGTTTATAGTTGTCGCACCTTTTGTCAGTACAAAATAGCCTACCGCTGCAGCAAGAGCCGCAACCCCGTCCCCTTCTGCAAAACCTATTGCAATACCTATAGCAAAGATGAGGGGTAAATTGTCAAATACCGCTGCACCTGCCTGCATGATAAAAGGAATGTTGAAAACATCAGGTGCTCCAAGCCTTAAAAGCAATGCTGCTGCAGGTAATACAGCGACTGGAAGCATTAAGGCTTTACCAAGTTTTTGAACACTTGCTAACCACTTCATATAAAAACCTCCTTATTTTCATTTTTCAGGCATTTAAACAAAAAGAGCCGGCAAGGTAATAATACCTTGTCCGGCTCATGCCTGCTTTTCCAGTAACACGCCGTAATTTAGTATTCGTTTGCAAATATTATATAATCTATTTTGCAGTTTGTCAATAACTAATTATTGATAATTTCACATATATCTTTAAATCACACCCTCGTTTTTCATTGAATTATTTGAAAAATAATTTATAATTAAAGTTAAGGAATAATAAAAATACATTTAAATTGGAGGTTTCTGATAATGCCATTGCTAAAAGAAGGTAATGTATATACTTATTACTTATTCAAAGAATATGCCATTCTCCTATAAGTATGCCTTACTCCTCTTATAGCAATAGAAAGTGCCATTATGTTTTCAGGAAGTGCCACTCCTGCATATCCTGCATCTCCTATATGCTGTATGTCTGCCCCTGCCATTTTTGATTGAACTCCGATAAATTCTATTGTGCTTTTTTGTGAACCTTCCTGTGAGGTACCAATTGTAGTCATTGCTAAAGCACTTTCCTCATGTATTGCATCTATCTGCCTTTTCGCAAGATTTAAATCAATTCCTGGAACAGTACCAGGCGCTGGTATCAAAACACAGTCAGCACCTGCTTTTACAAAATCCTTTAAAATTTTGTCTTCATATATGTTTCCTGAACCAGCACCGTGCATTTTCCCAGCAATGATCATCATATTTTCACCCAAAATCTCTTTTGCTAATTCTATTCCTTTTATTATCGTACTGACACTTACCCCTGTATTGGGATTCCCAGTTATAACGATATAATCAAATCCGTACTCTTTAGCTTTTAAAAGATTTTCTCTATTTAATTTTCGTCCCTCTACATACTTTACTCCTTCAGGAACTGGTTCTATATTTACACCTATAAACCTTCCAACTATCTTTTTGACTCTCTTAATATAGTGAAAATCCTCTGCGTTTTTGGAAGCTATTTCGACTATTTTTTGTACTTCGGAAGGTCCAGCTGAAAAGTTTATTTCTATGTCGTCTATACCAAAAATAAATGGTTTTTGAAAGTCAAAAAAATTCAACGTAATCATATCACTGCCAAAAGTCGCTGCAAGCTCCATGTTTGATACCCCATAGATAAGCGGTGGAACTGTAACAATAGTCTCTGCCATTACCGTCCTTCCTTCGGAAGTTTTGATTGTTTCAATGAGTGTATTTTTGTCCATTCTCTCAATGTCTTTCATTGTAAGCTCAAATATCCTTTTCATAAAAATCCTCCTCTCTAAAAATTAAAAGCTGGCAAGGTATTAGTTACCTTACCAGCTCATGCCTTAACCAGTCGCACGCTGTCTAAGTAAATTATAAGCCATATAGCCGTTGGTGTCAATAACTACAGCTGTTTTACTATATTCGTAATTTTTTGCATATTAGCCTTTTGCTCTTCAGTATATTCAACCTGTTCTTTTATGTGGTCAAGGTTTTTCAAATTATTTTCATCTACTACATTTATCTCAGCCAAAAGTTGCTGAGAAGAAGCCAACAATTCTTCTACTTGTGCAGATATATTTTGTGATGCTGTCATCACATTTTTCATAGCCTGCAGCGTTTGGTTAGAACTTACTGCTGTTTCTTCTGCCGCAACAGAAATTTCACTAATAATATCAGAAACTTTATCAAACCCTTCTTTCGTCTGTTCAAAAATATCTAATACTTTATTTACCTCGATGGATGCTTTTGTTGAAGTATCGATGTTTTTGATAACATTATCAACAGTTTCCCTCGTAAATTGGGTAAGAGATTCTATTATTTCTCCTATTCTTTCTACACTTTCTGTAGATTGTGCTGCAAGTTTCCTTATTTCTTCTGCCACAACTGCAAAACCTCTTCCGTTTTCTCCAGCTCTTGCCGCTTCGATTGCCGCATTAAGTGCCAAAAGATTTGTCTGTTCAGCTATATCTGATATTGAATATAGAATATCCTTTATACCACCCATTCTTTTCTCTAGTTCACTCAATTGTTTTGAAGTATTTTTAGAAGTTTCCAAACTTTCTTGTAAGGATTCAATTAATGATTTAACTTCTTCTCCTTGCCTGTGTGCATTTTCTTCTATTTCTTTGATTTTCATCATTGCTTCATTCATGTCTCTCATAAGTTTATCAGAAACTTGTGACAAATTCTCATTAGTCTCCGAAACCTTAGTAATAGAATCAGCCACTTCATTTACATTTTCGGAAATTACGTTAATCCCATTTACTAAATCTTCTAAGCCCTGTTTTGATGAGGTTATATTTGTTGTATTTTCTTCTGATTTGTTTTTTATATCAACGGCATAATTCATGACTTCCTCTGATTGTTTTACTGCCTTGTCAATTTCAGAATTTATAAGTTTTGCAAACTTCCTTAACTTCCTCACAATTATAGCTGCGTAAATTAAAATTATCACTATGATTGCAATACTTATACTAAGTGATACGTAAAAATTCTTTTTATTATCTTCTATCATTTGATTGAAATACGGTAAAAAGCCCTGAGAATATGTAGAACTAAAATCATTTAAACTGCTTTGAATGTGATTCAAATAATAACCAATAGTTACTACTTTATCACTATCATTAACAGAGTCATACTTTTCAGGTAATTCATTTACTGCTTTCTTTAAGTTTTGAATGCCTTCATTAATAGCTGATAAATTTTTTTTAAGGAGTTCATAGTTTTTCGTGTTTTTATAATCATCTAAACTATTTTGAATATTACTTACATACGTCTCTATCGAACTAATTGGTACTCCTACAGAAAAATTTGTCGCATTTCCACGCATGTAATCGTTTAAAGTTTGCTGTATGTTGCCGCTTAACACTGCAACTTGAACCTGAGCATTCGACACATTGATTACCTGATTAACTACATATTTTCTTAGATTTTCGATATTCTGAATAGTATTAATAAGGCCTACATTAATTGTAAAAGTTAAAATGACAATAAGGATTCCTATTATTACAAATGAACGTATAAGTTGAGCACGAATAGTCTTTCCCATTTGCATTTCTCCCCTTCTAAGTGGATTTAGAAAACCTCAATATATATTTATCGGCTTTAATTGATGAAACTTTAATATAAAAAAAGCGATTCCTCTCAAGGAAGAATCGCACACTATACTATTCAAATATTAATGTCGGCCTTTCTACAGGCTCATCTGAAAGGAGAATGTATTTTTTGATTTCATCAAAAGCCCACTCTAATTTGCTTTCATCATTGGCGTATATCGTCGCAATAGGCTCTCCCTTCCTAATTATATCTCCAACTTTTCCCCCTAACATTATTCCAACTGCTAAATCTATTTTGTCTTCTTTTTTCTCCCTTCCGGCTCCTAACTTCATCGCTATAAGACCTAATTCTAAAGCCATTAAGTCTTTTATATATACATTCCTGTCAGCAATCCAAGGTCTTACATACTTAGCCTGTGGTAAAAGTGATACATCATCAACTACTCTTTCATCTCCACCTTGTGCCTTTATAAACTCTTTAAATTTTTGTAGGGCTTTGCCACTGTCAAGTGCTTCTTTTAGTTTTACCCTTGCCTCTTTGTCGTCTTTTGCAATACCTGCAATCTGAAGCATATCAGAGCCTAAAAGCATACATACTTCCAATAAATCTCTAGAGCCGTGACCTTTCAAAACGTGAATAGCTTCTACTATCTCAAGAGCATTTCCTATTGCAAGCCCAAGTGGGTAATCCATATTTGTAACATGTGCAACAGTTTTTCTGCCAACAGAATTACCTATATCTACCATCAATTTAGCAAGTGCTTTGGCTCTTTCTAAATCTTTCATAAAAGCTCCTCTTCCAACTTTTACATCTAATACTATTCCATCTGCACCTGCGGCAATCTTTTTACTCATAATAGAGCTTGCAATAAGAGGAATAGAATCTACTGTTGCAGTAACATCCCTTAAAGCATATAATTTTTTATCAGCAGGGGTGAGATTTTTTGTCTGCCCAATAATAGCAATCCCATATTTATTTACATTGTCGATAAACTCCTCTTCACTGAGTTCTACTCTCATTCCTGGTATTGACTCAAGTTTATCTATCGTCCCGCCAGTATGTCCTAAACCTCTTCCTGACATTTTTGCAACAGGTGCTCCACAGGCTGCTACCATCGGAGCAAGCACCAGCGTAGTAGTGTCAGCCACCCCACCCGTTGAGTGTTTATCAACTTTGATTCCTTTAATAGCTGACAAATCCATCACATCGCCAGAGTAAGCCATAGCCATAGTAAGATGTGCAGTCTCTTCTGGCGTCATTCCTCTAAAATATATAGCCATTGCTAAAGCGCTCATTTGATAATCAGGAATATAATCTTTTGTATAAGAAGAGATTATAAAATCAATCTCTTCTTTTGTAAGAACTCCACCGTCTCTCTTTTTCATTATAAGGTCATACATCCGCATAAATTATACCTCCTGTCATAAAGGTAATTCCCTCAAGAAGGATGTGCCATGTTTTGTAGAACCAACCTCGAATACTTCAGCTATTGTAGCAGCAATGTCCGCATATGTGCTTCTTACTCCTAAATTAACTCCATGTTTCATTAAAGGACTATAAACTAATAGTGGGACATATTCTCTTGAATGGTCTGTGCTTTCAGTAGCAGGGTCACACCCATGGTCAGCAGTTATAATGAGCAAATCTTCTTTTGTAAGTTTTTCCATAATTTCTGGAAGCCTGTCATCAAAATTCTTTAGAGCCTTTGCGTACCCTTCAACATCATTTCTATGACCATATAGCATGTCAAAATCAACTAAATTTGTAAAAATCAAGCCATCTTTAACTTCATCCATTGCTTTTATAGTAGCTGTAATACCTTCGTCATTGTTTGTCGTATGATTTTTCCCAGTAATTCCTTGCCCAGCAAAAATATCTTCAATTTTTCCTATAGCAAAAACTTCATATCCAGCTTCTTTTAACATATCCAGTATGGTAGGTTCAAAAGGTTTGAGAGAAAAATCTCTTCTATTTTCTGTCCTCACGAAATTTCCGGAAGAACCAGTAAAAGGTCTTGCAATTACTCTTCCCACCGCATGGTCACCTTTTAATATTTCCCTGGCAATCTCACAAATTCTATAAAGTTCTACAGGAGGTATGACATCCTCATGGGCTGCTACTTGAAATACACTATCAGCAGAAGTATAAACTATTGGGAAACCTGTTTTTACATGTTCTTCTCCCAACTCTTTTATTATTTCTGTTCCTGAAGCAGGTTTATTGCCCAAAACTTTTCTTCCAATTCTTTTTTCAAATTCTTTGATAATTTCGTCAGGAAAACCATTGGGATAGGTAGGAAATGGTTTGTTAATAAAGAGTCCTGCTATCTCCCAATGGCCTGTAGTAGTATCTTTCCCTGCTGATTTCTCAGCCATTTTGCCATATCCACCAATAGCGTTAGGGTTTTCAGGAACGCTTTTTAGAGGAATTATATTCCCTAACCCTAATTGCCCCATATTAGGAAGTTCGACACCTGTCTTTTCTGTCACATGACCTAAAGTGTTTGAACCTTCATCTCCAAACCTATACGCATCCGGCAATTCTCCTACTCCTACGCTATCCAAAACTATCAGTATGACTCTTTTGAACATTTTACCACCTCTTCTAGGAGCTTATGTTCATATTATTTCTCTAAATCTTTTGAGGTAAAAGCACCTGGCAATAAATCTTTAACAGTGACAACAGCGTAATCGCCTTTCATGTTGCTCAATACTACCACCATGTCCTCTCCACCCAATTCCATCATTACTTGTCTACATGCACCACAAGGAGAGACAGGACCTTCAGTATCTGCAACTACAGCAATTGCTTTTAATTTTCTCTCTCCATTTGCATAAGCGCTAAAAAGAGCCGTTCTTTCTGCACAATTGGTAAGGCCATAAGAAGCATTCTCAATGTTGCAACCTTGATAAGTTTTCCCATCTTCAGTAAGCACACATGCACCTACTTTAAAGTGGGAGTAAGGTACATAGGCCTTCTCCCTTGCTTCTTTTGCTAACTCGATAAGCTTCTCATAATCTTTATGTTCCACCCTATACACCTACTTTCATAATATTCTTTTGCGTATAATATAGAAGTCAAATTTAGAAGCATTAAAATAGTTAGAAGAATAAAGGATTGGCGTATTGTTTTCATCGTAATGCACTTGCTCTAAAAGAAGTATTGAATCATTTTTGTCCATCATCAGTTTTTTCTCAACAACAGGGTCATGCTTTATAACCCTTATATTAGAAATTGCATAAGTTATTGTAATAGAGTGCTCATTTTCAAGGTAAGAAAATACAGATTGTTCAAATCCAGTAAAAGATTCTCCTACAATGCTTTGAGGTAACCTGTCTATGCAATATACAACAGGGACCTCATCTGCTGTTCTTACCCTTTCTACTTTATATATAATATCCCCAGGTTTTAATTTTAAATGATTTGCCTCATTTTCGGTGGCAGGAAGTTTATATACAGTAAAATCTTTTGTACCAGGTACCATCCCTTGCCTTTCAATTAAAGTGGTAACACTAAATAACTCTTCTAATCCACTTTTGATAAGGGGTTTTCTCTTTACAAAAGTTCCTACTCCTTGCTGTTTTATTATAAGTCCTTCCTCCTCTAAAATTCTCATTGCTTCTCTTAAAGTAGCTCGACTAATACCAAATTGCTTGGCAAGCTGTGACTCAGAAGGAAGCTTACTCCCTTCCTTCCACTGCCCTGTCTTTATCAATTCTTCCATTTTCCTTAAGGCGAGCTCATACAGCGGTTTTTTCTCAGGAAGCAGCATCGACATAAAATCCCCCTATTTCTTCGGTGTATATGGTACTCCATCTGCAGCAGGTGGTACGCTCTTTCCACCGACACCAACAAGTGCAAGTATTGTTACTATATAGGGCAACATCATAATTATATTCTTAGAAAATGCCGTATTTTGAAGCTGCATGCTAAGAGCTGTTGCGAATCCAAAGAGAAGTGCAGCTCCAAAAGAGCCAAAAGGCGTCCATTTCCCAAATATCATTGCTGCCAGTGCAATATAACCTCTACCACTTGTCATATCAGGGTTGAAACTATTTAACGCACCTATTGACAGATAAGCACCACCCATGGCAGAAAGAATACCACTTAAAGCAACGCCAAGATATCTTAATTTTATGACATTTATACCTGCTGTTTCAGCCGCCTCGGGATTTTCACCAACTGCTCGAAGTCTTAAACCTAAATTTGTGTGAAACAAAAAATAATTTGATATGAATAAAATTATTATCATCAAATACACTACTACACTGTGACCACTTAAAACTTGACCTAAAAATGGTATATTCTTAATGCCTGGAATATCTATAGTGGGAAGCATAGGAGTATCAGTAGGAGTGCCTGTAAAACCATACATCGTATTTAAAAGGTATGCCGTAATACCCGATGCAAAAATATTAATAGCCATACCTAAAATTATTTGATTAGCTGTTAAGCTTACAGCCGCCCACGCAAAAATCAAAGCTACTATAAGCCCAACAATTATAGCACCCAAAAGTCCTAACCAAGCACTACCAGTGGCATGAGAAAACACAACAGCAAAAAATGCTGCAATAAGCATAATACCTTCCATTGCTATATTTACAACACCAGACCTTTCAGAAAAGGTACCACCTAGCGCAGGCAATGCCAATGGTGTTGCCATCGCCAAAGTAGCTGCCCAAAGTTGGGGATTTAAAAATATTTCCATTATGCTTGCACCTCCTTTTTGCGGTTTTTCGCAAATTTGTTTTTTATAACCTCTGCTACTCTATGAGCTGCTACAAAGAACACTATAAGCCCTGTAATAACGTCTGCCATTTGACCTGGTACCTGCGCATTAAGCTGCATATACTGAGAACCAGTACCTAAAGCCGCAAACAAAATTGCAGAAAATATAACTCCTAGCGGATTGTTATTTGCAAGAAGCGATACAACTATTGCTGTATAACCATATCCTGATGTAAAACTATTATAGAGTCTATGCTGTACTCCTAACATCTGAACTGCTCCAGCAAGTCCTGCAAATGCGCCACTTAAACCCAATGAAAGCATCATATTCAAAGGCACATTCATTCCTGCGTATCTTGCTGCTCTTTGATTATATCCTACTGCTCTCATTTCAAAACCCCATGTCGTTTTAAACATAAGCCAATATACAAAAATTGCAGCAGCAAGAGCAATAAAAATTCCATAAGAAAGTTGAGTATTCTTAATTAAAACAGGTATAACTGCACTTTCATTAATACGGGGAGATTGAGGAATTGTTCTTCCCTTCTCCATCATAGGGCCAAACTCAAGTAAAAAATGGCTAAAATATATAGCAATATAACTCATCATCATGGTAGTTATAACTTCGTTAGCGCCGGTATGGGCTTTTGCAAGTCCCGGGATAAGTCCTGCCCAAAGCCCTCCTGCTATCATTGCAGCTATAACTGCAAAAGGTATGTGGATATACCAAGGTAATCCAGTAAAACTATAGCCTACCCAAACACCTACTATTGCACCTATCCAATACTGTCCTTCTGCACCTATATTAAATAGTCCAGCTTTAAAAGATATAGCTACACCTAATCCTGTCAATATAAGGGGCACAGCAGCTGCAAGAGTATTTGCAATATTATTGATTGTGCCAAAAGCACCTATAAACAAAGATATATAAGCAGTTATAGGATTAAATCCTGTAATAAGCATTATAATAGAACCAACTATTATTGCTATAAGCACAGCTGCAGCAGGAATATACAGTTCTTTTAAAAGATTTTTCATTATCTCGCCTCCAATGTCGTCTTATCAAATCGTGAACCAGCCATAAGCATTCCTATTTGTTCTCTTGTGGCAGTTTTGCCGTCCAAAATATCCATAAGCTGTCCATTGTATATAACTCCAATCCTATCTGATAATGACATTATTTCTTCTAGCTCTAATGAAATGAGAAATACAGCAGCACCTCTGTCTCTTAATTCAAGTATTCTCTTGTGGATATATTCTATGGCACCAACATCCATTCCACGTGTTGGCTGAACTGCAATTAAAAGCTTAGGATCGTATCCTACCTCTCTTGCCAAAATAACTTTTTGCTGATTTCCTCCTGATAACCCACGAGCTTTAAGCATGTACTCAGGAGGTCTTATGTCAAACTCCTTAACTTTTCTCTCAGCATTTTCATAAACTTTTTTGTATTGAATTACACCATGACGAGAATAGGCAGAATCTTTATATTCCCTCAAAATTAAATTTTCTGCAATTGTAAAATCCAAAACAAGTCCATCTGCTTGCCTGTCTTGTGGAATATACGATATACCCTCTCTATAAAGCTGTCTTGTAGTAAAATTTGTAACATCTTTTCCGTAAAATAAAATATTGCCTGATTTCTTAGGCCTTAATCCCATTATAGCTTCCACTAATTCTAATTGCCCATTTCCATCAATACCTGCAAGTCCAAAAATTTCTCCTTCGTGTATTTCAAAACTTACATTTTTAACCTTAGGAACGTTCTGCTGGTCAACTACATTTAAATTTTTAACACTTAAAACGACATCCCCTGGCTTGTACTCACTCTTTTCTATTCTCAATATTACTTCTCTACCAACCATTAAATTAGCAAGTTCTTGCTCATTCGTTTCTTTTGTGTTCAAAGTACCAACAGTTTTACCTCTTCTCATAACAGTAACTCTATCAGAAATTTCTAATACTTCTTCTAACTTGTGACTTATAAATATTATAGACATACCTTGTTTTACAAGTCCTCTCATTATTTCAAATAATTTTTCTATTTCCTGAGGAGTAAGCATAGCTGTTGGCTCATCAAGTATCAAAAGTTTCGCTTTTCTATAGAATGCTTTTAAAATCTCAACTCTTTGCTGAAGACCGACAGACAAATCTTTTACTTTTGCTTCAGGCTCTATTTCTAAGTGATATTTTTTTGAAATCTCTCTTATAAGTTCATTTGCTTTTTTTCTATCATAAGTTATACCTTTAGGCTCCGCTCCTAATACAATATTTTCTGCAACTGTCAAAGCAGGAATAAGCATAAAATGCTGATGTACCATTCCTATGCCTTTTTCAATAGCTTCATGAGGACCACTTAGATTAAGTTCTTCACCATCAAAAATAAGCTTACCTGAATCCGGTTTATATAAGCCGTATATAATATTCATTAAAGTGGATTTACCAGCACCGTTTTCTCCAAGTATAGCATGAATTTCTCCTTTTTCAACTGTAAGATTGACATTGTCATTTGCTACAACCTTAGGAAACACTTTCGTAATATTTTTTACTTCTAATATAACACTCATACTCATACCTCCAACAAGGGGCTTATAGCATAAGCCCCGTTTTTTTGAATTTAGTTTATTTTGAAACTTTATCAGATATTGCTATTTTATCATCTTTTTTATTCTCTGCTACTTGATCTACTATGTCTACGGTAGATTGGGGAACAACTTTACTAGCTGTACCTATTTCAGCTTCATCATATCAGCCTGATGGGCCTAAATGTGCTTGGATTTTGTCTTGTTTCCCCGCATTGGATCTGGTCACTTGAGTAATATGCCTTTCTTGCCGTTGTAAAATCAGCCCGCCACCAGGAACTTTAACTCGGGAACTTACTCGTTTACGCAATCGTTTAATTGCTTGCTTGAAAGAATATTTTTCCGGCAGCTCTAGAACTTCTTCTTCAGCCTCACTTTGCCTGTTGCTCCGGATTTCTTAAAACTCTACCTAGTATTGGAAGCAATGCAAAAAGCCTCTGTCACAATTTGGCAAATTCCTTAAAAGCTTACAGGCATCTAAAGCCGAATCAGAAAGCTATAGCTTCACTCCGTCAGCAAATTATTTTGTAGTCTACTCCGAAGCGGTTTTACGGCTTCTCCAAGGGAGCTGCCGGAATAGGAAAATGACAAGAATGCTTCTTAAACGCTTCAGTAGTATAAATTCTTATTGGAACTTCAACGGTATTTTATCAAAGTAGCAAATATTAATTTACCAGGCAACAAAAACCCTACGTGAAGCTCTTCTGTAAGGTTCTTGCACCAGTTTGCATATTAAACAGTCCGGTTTTTTAGATAAGGCTTTTTATACCTGCCAATTTCGGAATTTACATTGTAATTATATTGCATTTTTATATTAATTTCAATTTCAAAAATCTATCAACAGAAATGGTCTCACTAAAAACCTACATACTCCATGAATTCATTTAACTCCTTTTTTATATTACCTCTCACAATAACCATATGATTCCCAATAGGATTCTTTAAAAATTCTCTTACATCATTATCCATTTCTACTTCAATCTGAGTTCTACATCTTTGATCATTAGTGGGATTAGATATTATTCTTCCTGTAGTCACAAAAATTTTATCTAAATTTTTCCCCCCAATTTTAACGACAGTCACAGTCTCTTTTTCAAATTCACCCGCTATTCCCACTCCTATACCAGATTCAAAATGCGATCTTAGTTTGTATTGTTTTACTAAAGTAGTAGGTACTGTGCAATGGGCAAATATTATTGTATTTTTATTGAAATCAATTTTTGACGGATTTGCCATAAAAGATTTTTTTTGTGTTAATGCTAAAACTAAGTACATAGTAAAAGTAGCCGGAAGATCGCCTTCACATCCTGCTATAATTCCTTCATCATTTAACCTAGAAAGTGCAAGACAACTAGAATTATTAACCCTCTTTAGCAAATCAAAACACTTAAGTGAAATAGCATCAAGTTTTCTTTCTTCAATAATTTTTTTAAGAGCTAAATATATTAAATGAACTCCTCTTATATCTTCATTTGACGGTTCAACAACTTCTATAGCTCTGTCAAAATATCCGTCATATGAGCCATGACAATTTTTCAGAATATTATAAAGTTCATCTATAGGGATGTCAATAAAAGATGTTCCCCACTTCTTCGATGCTTGTATATAATCTATACTGCTTGCTATTAACCACTCTGATGCTCCACCGATACTAGCAATTTTTGCTTCTTTTATTTTTTTTAAAGCTGTAAAAAATTTGTAATATTTTTTTATTTCACACGCTATTTCTCTCAAATCTCCATGAATAATATATCCTTTACCATTTTGGCTCTTTATAAACGATAAAATCTCTAATGCAGCTGGCAATGAATTAATTAAATCAGTCGTTAATACAATTATTGGTTGTCGAAGGTTTTTATAAATTTTTTTAAATATTCCTTCTGTACCACCAGTCATATTCCATACTACCGTAAATTCATTTTCCTTACATTCATCTACAAATTTTGCATCAAATTCATTAATAAGAAAATCCGAGAAAAATTTTAAACTTTCTTCCACATTCTTTTTATTATGCACTGGAGAAGCCAATTTTATAACATTAATACTCATTTTACATTCTCCTTTCATTATTTAAATTACTAATCGTAAATTGCTAAAAAATTCTTTATAGCTTTTCCTCTTGCATATAACATCTTATAGACGTCTCAGAAAAAATATTTTTTGAGATTGCCATTGTTCTGATTCTCCTTATGAACAGACGGTTTATACTAAGCCTTAGGATGATTTAATGCTTTTTACCAAGGCCCCTAGGGATTCTAAAGCTTAGTTTAAGGTTCATGTATGCGATCTTCTTCAAAAGGTTCACCAAATGGTTTAAGATTGATTATGAGATTAAGCATTATAGAGTTAGAAGCCGTAAGAATTGGTATTTCATTATTCATTTTTTTGCTATGAATTTTATCTTGATGCCTAAGTTGCTAATACTGAAAAAGAACATTTTGATATTTGGAATAAGTTTTAGGGAAAGTTTTAGCAGGTTAGTATTTAGAATCCCTAGGGTTAAATATGTCTATTATTTATCTTTTAAAATGGATTTTCAATAGGATTAGTTTCTTACACTATTTTTTGTCTTTTGATTGTCATATTTTCCTCTCGTTTTTTATTATTCACTTCCTTTATTTAGTTAAAAGTTATAATTTAGCTAACTTTTTGTTGGGTTTGTTAGTTTCCCGTAGGGAATTATTTACTGTTTCCGAAATTACTTGGGCTGAATAGTAGTCAGTCCCGGTTTCTCATGGTTTTAGTTTATTTTGAAACTTTGTCAGATACTGTTATCTTACCGTCTTTTATATCCTGTGCTAATTGATTTACTTTATCTACAATAGATTGTGGCACATCTTTATTGACCGTCCCTAGCCCAACACCATCATTTTTTAAATCAAAGTATACAACGCCACTCTTGAAGTTGCCATTTAAAGTATCCTTTATAATATCAAATGTTGCAACATCAACTCTTTTTAATGCTGATGTTAAAATATTATCAGGAGCTAAATAGCTTTGATCAGCATCAACACCGATAGCATATACGTTTTTCTCTTGGGCCGCTTTTATTATACCATCCCCCGTTCCACCAGCAACCTGGAATATAATTTCCGCTCCTTGGCTTATCTGAGTCAAAGCCATTTGTTTACCTGTCGCAGGATCATTGAAACTATTTGCATAATTAACGAGAATTTTTATGTCAGGATTAACAGCTTTTGCACCTTGTTGGTATCCCGCAATAAACCTATCTATTGCTGGCGCCTGCATTCCACCTATCACACCTATAACATTTGTACCTTTAACCTTACCAACCTTTTCTTTCTCCATCAGCCCAGCCATAGCACCTACAAGATAACTAGACTCTTCTGTTTTAAAAATAGCCGATGAAACATTTTCTCTATCCGTAACTTCTGAGTCAATAATTAAAAACTTTGTATCGGGGAATTTTTGTGATACCTCTTCAACTGCATCATGCATCAAAAATCCAACTGCAATTACCAAGTCATAGCCTTGTTGAGCAAAATTCGTCAAGTTCGGAACGTAGTCTGTCATCTGCTTTGACTGTATTACGTTAACTGTAACACCTAATTCTTTAGCAGCTCTTTGTAAACCTTCGTAAGCCATCTGGTTAAAACTGTGGTCATTGATTCCTCCAACGTCTGTAACTAATCCTACTTTAAAATCTTTGTTTTTAGCTTCTTGCGTAGTAGTTTGAGGTTGTGTGCTTTCTTGCTTTGTCTTTGAAGAGCATCCCGACAAGAATACTGATACTGCCAACAGCAAAATTAACACAAATGCTAAAACAACACGCCACTTCTTCATCATATAACCCTCCATAAAAATTTTTTTGTTACCGTTTACTACTTATATAAGTAGTAAACATATAGACTTGTCTGACATCTAACTTTATTATAACTTTATTAATCGCTTGTTACAAATTCTAAAATAAATTATTTTAGTAACCTCTTTTATAGATATCTTTTAAAATCTTCTCTTTTCTTTATATTTCGGTAGTAACAATTTTTTATGCAAAATTTAAAGCTTATTTTAAGAACTTTTGGCAATATTGGTTTAAATATAGCATAAAATTAAGAGTGCTCATCGCACTCTATCCAGAAATTTTATTTAAAACTTTATTTACAATTTCATCCCTTATATTTTTGTATTTTGCCAAAATCTCATCACATTCTTTATTTGCACTTTCAGTAATTTCTCTATCTTTAATGTAGGGAATATTCACCTTAACATTTAAAACAGCTCCCTCTATTGCTGCATATAGTAGAATCGCCCCAACTGCCGCATCAGATATGGCATTAGGATTCCCGTATTCCGCAATCAACATCGTCGGGGTAAAAGCTTCTCCACATAATCTCGCAAGTTTTAAAGGAACATTCATAGCATTAATATAAGCTTTTTGAAGCGCTTCGCTCCTTATTTTTCTATTTTCTTCAGTATCTTTTGGCATCTTAAGCGCTTTTATCACTTCGTCATAAGCTACAGTATCTTCATCAATAAGTTTTACATACTCAGCAAGAAGTCGCCTACATATACTAAGCCCTTGTTGAATTTTTTCTTTGATGTCATCAGTATAATCTTCGTAAAATTTCCGCCCTATTGTAAGGTTATAAACCATAGAAGAAAGGGCAATCCCAAGACTTGCTGATACCGCCGCAACACTTCCCCCACCCGGTGTTGGTGACTCCGAGGCCACTTTTTCAATATACTCCTTTAATGAATCATTAATTAACATAAGATCATCTCCCTCTCTGTGTATATACTTTCCCACCACTACCTATTATACCAATGAGATATAATTTTCGTAATACAACATAAAAAATTGTTACAATATTTTTTCTCTATACTCTTTTGGAGTAAAACCTGTTATGTTTTTAAAAACTTTGCTAAAATAGTGTTGATCAGTATATCCAACTGCTTCGGCTACTTCGTAGATTTTAACCTTTACATCTTTTAAAAGTTCCTTTGCTTTTTCAATCCTGCAAGCAGTTAAATAATCTGAAAATGTGACACCCATTTCACTTTTAAATAAAGTACTTAAATAATTTGGGGTTATATACAATTTTTCAGCGATGCTATTCAAAGAAATATTTACATCACTATAATTTTCTTGTATTAGTTTGATAGCCTCATCAATTAATTTCCTATTTTTAGAATTTTTAGTAAGAGAAACATATTCACATACTACTTCTATTATATTTCCCATCCATTCTCGAAGGTTTTCTTTGGTAGATAATTCGGAAATTTGCCTCCAAGGGTCCGTTTCTTTAAATAAAATATCTGCATTTTCTCCAATTTCTATAAGCGACCGCGTAATAACTGCAACAAGCTCTAACCCCCATCTCTTTATAAAATCTTCTGTATAATTTTTGTCGCGAAATTCATTCCAAATCTCGTTAAAAATATTAAGAGCCAAATCTTTATCTCCCCGTTTTATCGCTTTTGATAATTTCTCTTCCAATTTTAAAGGATATTTATAATATTCTGCTTTAAAAAATTTCAAGTCTTCTTTGTTCAAGGATGGTAATGGTTCCTTTTTTTTGTCCAATAATTCTTTTCTTTTTAAAACCGCTCGTCTTACAGTTTCTTTTAGCGTGTCAATGTCGATAGGCTTTAAAATATAATCAAAGGCTCCTAACCTTATAGCTTGTTGAGCATATTTAAAATCATCATATGCACTTAACAAAATTACCACAACTAGAGGATCAATCTTTTTAACTTCCCTTGTAAGTTGGAGGCCATCCATAAAGGGCATACGTATATCCGTTAAAATTATATCAGGTTGTTCTCTGTTAAACACATGAAGAGCACTTTTTCCATTAGCTTCGCAACCTACCACGCGTAAATCCAGTTCCTGCCAATTAACATTATTTTTAAGCCCTTCCCTTACAATTGGCTCATCATCTACAATTAAAATTTTCATAAAATCCACCTCACAAAACAGCAGGAATTACAATCCGGGCAACAGTATTGTTATCTATTACTTGGTAATAAAGTCCATACTCTTCCCCATAATATAACTTAATCCTTTCATTAACATTCTGTATTCCATAACTGTCTTTATCCTCTGACGGCGAATCCAATAGTTTATTTACCACATCCAAATCTATAGGATTACCATTATTTATGACCTCAAATACAATTTTTCCATCACCTAAATAACCGTTAATCAAAATTTTTCCTTTTCCTTCATAAGTCTCTATCCCATGAATTATTGCATTTTCAACAAGAGGTTGTAAAATTAACTTTATCGTCTTGTAGTGTAAAATTCTTTTATCTATATTAAAACTCACCTCAAATTTATCTTTAAATCTGATTTTTTGAATTGTAATATAGCTTTCGACATGCTTAAGTTCTTTATCAACAGTAGTTACATCATTCCCTTTATTAATGCTGTATCTCAAAATTGATGCTAAAGAATTTACAATCTTACTTATTTCAGGTGCATTGTGCTTTACTGCCAACCAATTTACAGTATCAAGTGTATTGTATAAAAAATGCGGATTTATCTGTGCTTGCAAAGCCTTTAATTCCGCGTCTTTTTCCTTTATTTTTGATAAATACACTTCATGTATAAGTTCATTTATCCTTTTTATCATGTAGTTAAAACTTGAATATAATACTCCTATTTCTCCATCCCAGTTTTCTTCAACACTTATGTTGAAATTTCCTTTCTCAACTCTTTTCATTTCAGTAGCAAGTTTTATTATTGGCTGTGAAATACTGTATGAAAAATAGAGAGAAATTAAGGCTGCAATTACAACACTCAAAAGCGCAGTAAGATAGATAAAATTTCTTATCATCTTAGCTTTTTCATTAAGTTCATTCAGAGGTATCATACCGACAAGTTTCCACCCATTTTGAGGTAGAGTATTGTATATAACCATTATTTTATTACCATTCATAGTAATAAAATTACTTCTAGAACTGCTATTGTATAATTTAGTGGTATAAGGATATAAAAAGCTTTTGTCTTCAGAATATATCAGCTCTCCTTTGTCATCAACGAGATACACCTTTCCAGTTTTTCCAAGGTGTATATCAGATATTATTGAAGCAATTTTTGACATATCCATATCTACAGAAATAACTGCTATAGGTTTAGTAAAATTTTTTACATCGAAAACCAACCTCGAAACAGAAATCATTTGTTTCCCAAAATCATTGTTTATATACCAGTACAACCTGCCATTTAGCTGTATAGTTTTTTTATACCATTCTTTATCTTCTACTACTTTTGAAGACATCACATCATTTTGTTCTAATCTCATTGGGTATTGATTTTTACGCAAAGCAAAAATCTCTATAGAAGAATAATTTTTATTAAATATTCCAGGATATAATATACTGTTCCTAATAGCTGTAACTTCTCTGTTTATTTGAAAAGGAGTTTCTTTGTCATTGCGTGACAAATTATATTGAAGTTCCTTATTCATCGAAATATAAAGTATAGTATTCTTCATATTTTCTAGCATCTTTGATATGTTTTTATTAGCTTGATTTAAAGTCTGAAAAGTACTCTTTCTTACCTCTTCATTTATATATCTTGATGTAATATTACCTGTTATCGCTGCCACCATTACAAGCGGTATAACTATTATTAAAATATATGAAAGCAAAATTTTTTTATATAACATAAAAACCACCTTTATAAAATATTTCAACGAAATAAATCAATTACCTCCCTTACACATAAAAGTTTATAAAAAACTACACAAAATATTAAAAATATCACATTATTTTTGCAACCGATTTCTTATATAATTATTATACAACATCAAAACTATATTTAGTTAAGGAGGAGTTTTTGATGGGTAAAAAAAATAAAATCCTGACCTTAATAGTTTCGCTGGCACTAATAGTAACTTTAATTGCTGGTTGTGGTTCTAACACGAGCTCGTCCACTTCAAGTAATACTTCTAAAGACGAACCAGTTACAATTACTTATTCTGCAGGTAAAGATTCCACACCAGCTACTCAAAAATTAATTGAAGCTTTTGAAAAAAAATATCCAAATATTAAAGTCAAATTTCAAGAACTACCCAACTCTACAGATGATCAACATAATTCATATGTCACTGCATTGTCAGCAGGAGATTCAAGTATCGATGTTTTAGCAATGGACATTATTTGGACACCTGAATTTGCTGCTGCTGATTGGTTACTTCCATTAGATGATAAATTTACAGAAGAAATGAGAGAAAAGTTTTTACCGGGACCCGTTGAAGCGGTAACATATAATGGCCATGTGTGGGCAGTACCAAGATTTACAGACGCAGGAGTTCTCTATTATAGAAAAGATATCATAGATACTCCTCCGAAAACTTGGGATGAATTAATTCAAATGTCAAAAGAAAATGTTGGTAAAGGTGGTACTAAATATGGAATAGTATTTCAGGGCAATCAATATGAAGGTTTAGTTTGCGATGCTTTAGAACTTATAGGAAGCAATGGTGGAAGTGTTCTTGAAGGAGACAAAGTGACAATAAACACACCACAAGCAGTAGCAGGACTTCAATACCTGATAGATTTAGTAAAGATCGCTCCTCCAGGTGTAACAACGTATCAAGAAGAAGAGGCAAGGAATGTATTCCAACAAGGTGAAGCAATTTTTATGAGAAACTGGCCTTATGCATGGTCTTTAGTAAATGGAGATGATTCCCCAATAAAAGGTAAAGTAGGTATAGCTCCAATTCCAAAAGGAAAAAACGGCCAAGCTGGAACCCCAGTTTTAGGGGGATGGAATCTCGGTATAAACAAATACTCAAAACATCCTGAAGAAGCATGGAAATTTATAGAATTTGTTACAAGTGAAGAAGGTCAAAAGATAACCGCTTTAGAAGGCGGCAATCTCCCAACAATAAAATCTTTATATCAAGATGAAGAAGTTTTGGCAAAAAATCCTTATTGGGCAGATTTTTATGATGCATTCATAACAGCTAAGCCAAGACCTGTATCTCCTTTTTATCCTCAAATGTCTGATTCAATGCAAATTAACTTTCATAAAGCTTTGACAGGAGAAATAACGGCACAGCAAGCTATACAAAATATAGAAAAAGATTTGAACGACATAATTAAAAATGAAGGTAAAAAGTAAACTTAATGTACTTCTTCATACAAATCCAAAGTGGCAGCTCTCGCTGCCACTTAATATAAAGAAGGTGATAACGTGGTAGAACAAAAAAATTTAACATCCCCAACTAAACAATCTAAGTACCAACTAAGTGAAGCCGCATTGGGATATATATTAGTTGCTCCAGCATTATTATGTATTATTGCAATAGCTTTATATCCTGTATTAAATACTTTTAAACTGAGTCTTTATTATATGAAACTTCAACTTCCTGGATTGACTCATTTTGTGGGATTTCAAAATTATGTTGCATTATTTCATGACCCAAGATTTTGGTCAGCAACTTCAAATACAATTGTTTTTACAGTTGTATCTGTAGCACTGGAGTTAGTGCTCGGAATGATAATGGCACTTTTGATGAATAAAAAATTTAAAGGTACGGGATTGGTAAGAGCTGCCGTGTTGATTCCATGGGCAATACCCACTATAGTATCCGCCCTCATGTGGAAATTCATTTATAATGACCAATTTGGTGTACTGAATGATATTTTAATGAAAACGGGCTTGATTGATAGTTACAGAGCTTGGTTGGGTAGCCCTTCTTTAGCAATGGGATCAGCTATATTTGCAGATGTATGGAAAACTGCACCTTTCATGGCATTATTATTGCTTGCCGGACTTCAAAACATATCTCATGACCTTTATGAGGCGGCAAAAGTAGATGGTGCAGGAAGTATAAGGCAATTTTTTAGTATCACTTTACCATTGTTAAAACCTACAATTTTAGTTGCCCTCATATTTAGAACATTAGACGCTTTTAGAGTGTTTGACCTCATTTTCGTAATGACAGGAGGAGGACCAGGAAACTCAACAGAAACCCTTTCAATATATGCATATAAGACCCTTTTTAGGAACCTCGATTTTGGAATCGGTTCTGCAATAGCCGTTATAATATTTGTTTTTGTGTTCATTTTTGCAATGATCTATATAAAACTTTTAGATAAAAACATTTTAGAATGAGGTGAAAAAATGAAATTTAAAAATACTGCAAACCAAATCGTATTTTATGTGTTTTTAATAATATTTCTCGTGTATATAATTTTCCCTTTTTTATGGCAATTACTTACATCATTTAAAACTCCGCAAGAACTGTTCAGTATTCCTCCAACCTGGATTCCAAGTAAAATTTATACGGGATATTATATAAATGTGTTTACTAAACGCCCTTTTTTAACCTATTTGAAAAATAGTTTTATTGTTGCTTCATCTACCACTCTGTTTAGCCTTTTTGTTTCTTCTTTTGCATCATATGCTTTAGCAAGACTTAAATTTAAAGGAAAAGCGATAATACTTTCTTTAGTTTTATCTGTATCTATGTTTCCTGGAATCGCTATCGTTAGCCCCTTATTTCTATTTCTTAGAAAAATAAATTTATTGAATAGTTACTTAGGACTTATATTAACATACACTACTTTTGCAATTCCTCTTTCTTTGTGGATTTTAACTTCATTTTTTAAAGAAATTCCTTTTGAACTTGAGGAATCCGCAAAAGTAGATGGTGCTACTCCTATGCAAGCATTTTTAAAGATAATAATGCCTCTTGCTACACCAGGTATGTTTACAACTGCTATTCTCACGTTTATAGCTGCATGGAATGAATTTCTATTTGCTCTTGTATTTAACACACAAGACTCAATGAGAACAGTCCCCGTCGGTATTGCTATGTTTCCTGGAGAACACGACCTCCCTTGGGGAGATATTGCAGCAGCATCTGTTGTTGTAACAGTGCCCCTTATAATAATGGTCCTCTTATTCCAAAAGAGAATAATATCTGGATTAACTGCTGGTGCAGTAAAGGGATAAAACAGAACATAACACGATAAAAGAGAAAGGAGTGTCTTAAGTAATGCAAAGAAAATGGTGGAAAGAGGCAGTTGTATATCAAATATATCCTCGCAGTTTTTATGATACAAATGGTGATGGAATTGGAGATTTACAAGGCATAATAACTAAACTTGACTATTTAAAAGAACTTGGAATTGATGTTATTTGGCTAAACCCAATTTACCAATCGCCAAATGCAGATAACGGTTATGATATTAGTGACTATTATGGTATTATGGACGAGTTTGGAACAATGTCAGATTTTGATGAGCTTTTAAGCCAAGCACACAAACGAGGTATAAAGATTGTAATGGATTTGGTTGTAAACCATACATCAGATGAGCATAAGTGGTTTTTAGAATCAAGAAAATCAAAGGATAATCCATATAGAGAGTTTTATTTTTGGAAAAAGGGCAAAAATGGCCGTCCACCTAACAACTGGACATCATTTTTCAGTGGCTCTGCCTGGGAATATGACCCACTAACCAATGAATATTACCTACATCTTTTTGCTGTCAAACAACCAGATCTAAACTGGGATAACCCTATGGTCAGACAAGAGATATACAAAATGATGAAATGGTGGCTTGACAAAGGTATTGATGGGTTTAGAATGGATGTTATAAATCTAATCTCAAAAGTGGAAGGATTACCAGATGATATACAAGGCGAAAGGCAGGGTGGCCTTGTTGGCGCAAAATATTATGCGAACGGTCCCAAGGTTCATCAATACTTGCAAGAAATGAACAAAGAAGTTTTAAGCAAGTATGACATCATGACCGTTGGTGAAACACCATTTGTAACCCCTGAAATTGCAAAATTATATGTGGAATATGACAGAAATGAATTAAACATGTTATTTCACTTTGAACTCATGGACATTGACTGCGGTAATAGCAAATGGGATATAAAACCATGGAAGCTTACAGATTTCAAGAAAATCATGTACAAATGGTACTTAGCGTTAAAAGATAAAGGCTGGAATTCGCTATACTTGAACAATCATGATCAACCAAGAATGGTCTCACGTTTCGGAAATGATAAAGAATACAGAGTAGAATCAGCAAAACTTTTGGCAACATTTCTTCATACATGGCAAGGAACGCCGTATATCTATCAAGGTGAAGAGATTGGTATGACGAATTGCAAGTTTGAAAGCATTGATGAATTTAGAGATATAGAAACCCTGAATTGGTATAACGATATGAAAAAGCAAGGAAAAAGCGATGAGAAACTTTTAGATATTTTGAACAAGCGCAGTCGAGACCATGCGAGAACACCAATGCAATGGGATGATACTAAAAACGCAGGTTTTACCACAGGTATACCATGGATTAAGGTAAATCCTAATTATAAAGAAATAAATGTAAAAAAAGCATTAGAGGATAAAAATTCTATATTTTATTATTACAAGAAGCTAATTGAGCTTAGGAAAAAATACCCTGTTATTGTATACGGCAATATCACTATGCTATATGAGGATGATGAAAAAATCTTTGCATATACAAGAAGTTACGGCAATCAAAGGCTTTTGGTTGTGCTGAACTTTTCAGAAGATAATGTTAATTTTGCTGTACCAAAGGAGATGTTCACTAACTCCCCTCAGCTTTTAATAAGCAACTATCCAGTTAATGATAATATTCAAGAAAAAGTTATTTTAAGACCATATGAAGCAAGGGTATATAAAATATGAAGCTTAAAAAAATCCACAGTATGTGCTGTGGATTTTTTGTACAATTATTTTACTTCTAACACTTTATTTTTTATGTCAGATATGAACTCTTCAATATCAGTAAGTTCCGAAGTAATAATCTCACACAGCTCTTCCTGCCTTAAAAAACTTTCAGCTGCTGCATTCCTTTTATCATTTAAGAAGCTAAGGCTCTTAATTCCTTCAAATTCTGACGATTTATCATACCTTTCACCACATTCTTAATACTTTTCTAAAACTTCTTCATTGTATTTATCATAGACATATTTGAAATTGGCATAAATTTTATATCGATCTTTCATAAATTCTATATTTTCTAAAAAGACTATTCCCACATCAATATCAGTCAACGGATCGTCAATAACTGCTTTTTCCTCTTTCAACAATTTTAGTGCATTTTCTTTTTGCGAGCCAAATAAATACACCAATGCGATATTGTATTTTTTACATATATTACCACCTTATCCTCTTTAGACTTTATGACCGTATTTACATGGTTTACTCCAAAGTGTATACATCACATAAAATTTCAATCATGCCTTTTGCGTCAATTTTTTCTTTTGCAGAAATTGCGGCAGGTGATTTCCCTGCCGCTAAAATTTTTCCATCTTTTATTACAATATAAGCATCTTCAATCTCCTCTACCTTCTCCATGTCACTCCCACACAGAGGACGATTGTCAAGATGTGCATAAATTTTCTTAATGTTGTATATTAACAAATCTGTTCCCATTTTAAACCTCATTCGTATATTTTATTCTCTAAAACCATATTTTCAGAAAAGTTCTCTATCCTTAAATAATAATTTGCCACATCAAACAAAGCTTTTGCTGGCACAAGCCCTATAATTTCACTACCTATGACATTTACCCCATACCTTTCAGCTTCTGCTTTAATTGTTTCAAAAACTCTGTAAATAGGTGTTTTATTAAAATCAGTAAGATTCATTGACACCTGCACAATTCCTCTTTCTTTTAAGTTTACTCCTATCGCCTTAACATACCTGTAACCACCGCTTGAAAATCTAATAGCTTTAGCAATTTTATTAGCTATTTCAATGTTGTCTGTAGCAAGGTTAACATTATAAGCTATGAGAAAATTTCTTGCACCAATCGCTGTTGCACCGCTTTTTGGATTCATTTCCTGCGGACCAAAATCAGGCTTCCACTCAGGCTGCTTTATCTTTTCAAAAAAGTTTTCATACTCTCCTCGCCTTATGTTCTCCAGATTTTTTCTTTCAGGAGTTGTAGCTGCTTCCTCATATAAATACACTGGTATATTAAGCTCTTTTCCAACTCTTTCTCCTACTTCCCTCGCAATTTGCACACATTCTTCCATTGTAACATTTTTAACAGGTATAAAAGGCACCACATCTGTTGCTCCAATCCTAGGATGCTCTCCTTTATGATATCTCATATCAATTATCTCTGAAGCTCTTTTAATAAGCTTAAAAGCTGCTTCTTTTACTCCTTTTGCATCGCCACAAAAAGTTATGACAGTCCTGTTGTGGTCCTTGTCTGAAGAATAGTCTAAAAGCTTTACCCCTTCCGTAGATACTACCTCTTTGACAAGCTGTGCTATTTTTTCTTGATCTTTTCCTTCACTAAAATTGGGAACACATTCAATTATTTGGTTCATCTATTTTCTCACCCTTTCTAAAGTCATTTTGGTATATGCCCTTTTCATTAAAAGATGGTCGCTATTAAATCTTTTTACAATATATTTTAGTTACCCGTAAGTTTTGAATTTATAACATATTATATTTCTATTTAGCATATTAAAAATCCTGCTGACATTATTTAAAAAAGCGGGAATTCTCCCGCTTACTCAACCTTAAACTGCTTAATTGCTTCTATAAGCGTATTGGCATAATTTTTAAGTTCGTTTGCTGTTGAAGCCATTTCCTCCACAATTGCTGATTGCTCCTCTGAAGTTGCTGATACTTCTTCCGCTGATGCTGCAGCCTCCTCTGATACCGCTGCTATGTTCTGGATTGAATCAACTATTTTGTTCTTGTGGGATTCTATCTCTTTTAAAGATTTATCAAGATTGTCAATTTTTTCTACTATGAAATTCACTGCATGAAGTATTCCTTCAAATACATCCTTTGTGGTATTGACTGCATTGCTTTGCTCTTCTATTGATTTTGTTGAATCTTCTACTGTCTTGTAAGTATTGTTAATAGTGCTTTGTATTTCAGATATTAAGTTTGCTATGTTTCTCGCCGCTTGTGAAGACTGCTCTGCCAATTTTCTTACCTCATCTGCTACGACTGCAAAGCCTCTCCCTGCCTCTCCTGCTCTCGCTGCCTCTATTGCTGCGTTTAGAGATAAAAGATTTGTCTGGTCTGCTATTCCTGTTATTGTCTCTACAATTTTGCTTATTTCCGTAGATTTTTCTAAAAGATAATCTGTGGATTCTTTTACATTGTTATTAGCTTCTACTGTCAGTTGTGTCTTTTTGATTAAGTCATCTATAATCATAAGCCCTTCGTTAGATACCATGCTGACATTTGATACTTCTTGGTTTATTTCATCAGCGTTCTTAATGGATTTGTCAATCAATTGTCCAAGTAAGAAAGTGGCATTAGCGCTCTCCTCTGTTTCTTTTGCTTGGCTGGATGCCCCTTGCGCAATTTCTTCAATAGCTTTTGCAACGTCTTGAGTAGCTTGTGCTGCTTGTTCAGAAGCAACAGCCATGTTTTCAGCCGAATGATTTACAGATTCTGATACACTTTTTATATCAAAGATAAGCTTTTTTATTCCTTCAATCATTGTATTGAAGCTGTTTGCTAATATTCCTACTTCATCTTTTGCTTTTACATCAGCTTTAACAGTAATATCTCCTTTAGCTGCTAAAGACATAGCAGTGACCACTCTCTTGATGCCTGAAGATATTGAATTTGTAAAGAAATAAGTTACCAAAAAGCCAATGAGTAATACTATTATACTCACAGTAATTACAAAATTGCGTATTTTCATGACATCTGTTGTTAGCTCACTATCTTCCATTGTAACTACTGCTTTCCACCCAAAGCTGTCAAGATTTCTTACACTAGCAAATTTATATGTATTTCCTGAAACGTAATGTATAGTAGTATTATTGAGATTTAGCAATTTTTTCCCAAAGTCATATTTTTTTACAGAAGTAAATAATTGCTTTGCGTCTGGATGAGAAATGACAGTTCCATCTTTTGTGATTATGTATATGTAGCCTGAGTTGCCGATTTTAATGCTGGATAAATTTTTAGAAAGCTGTTCTAAACTTATGTCAATTCCCAATACGCCTAATAATTTACCATCTGAATTCCTAACCGCCTTTGCTATAGTTATCATAGGTACTTTTGTACCAAAATCTTGATATGGATCTGTCCATACAATACTTTCTCCTGCTTTTTCGGCATCTTTATACCAAGGTCTTTCTGTTGGATCATAGTCTTTTAAGCTGGGATCAGGAGGATATAAAATGTACTTTTTGTCAGGCGTTCCAAAGTACACATACATTGCATCTGGCATAGATTTTTTTACTTCTTCTAATTCTCTAAGCACTGCCTCATCTGAGGTACTGCTTCCATCATAATTCATTATAGTATCTGATTCAGATATCATGAGAAGTGTTGATTCTGTATTTTGTTTAAAATAACTTATATGCTTGTTTAAAACATTTAAAGCTGCCTGATTGGAATTGTTTATTTTAGATTTAAGAATACTTTCTGCAATATTTGTAGAAAAATATCCGGTTATGACAAGGGGAATAAATATAACCAAGATTGTAAACACCAAAAGTTTTGTTCTAATACTTTTCATTTGTTACCCTCCTATATTATATAGAAATGAAGCGTTGTTGTTTTTCCTTTTTCTCCCACAAGACTTCTTCCAGTGCTTCTACGATTTTGTAATTATATTTTTGTGATTGGGTTTTTAGTTCAAATATTGCCTCCTGTATATTTCTTAATCTTTTTTCATTATAAGGCCTTCTTGTAGTCATTGCATCAAAAGAGTCACAAATTCCTATTATTTGCGCACTTAAAGGAATAATACTGACACCAAAAGGATAACCGGAACCATCCAGCCTTTCATGATGGTAAAGTACACCCGGGACGAGATCTTTTAGTGAAGGAAAAATTTTCAACATTTCTGAACCATAAGTTGGATGTATTTTTACAAACTCGTATTCTAACTCTGTAAGCGAGCCAGCCTTGTCTAAAATGGTGACAGGTACTAATACTTTTCCAATATCGTGTAATAATCCCCCCTTACAGTTATAAATCTGCTCATCTTTAGGTAATTCTAATTTTTTAGAAACTAAGTAAGTAAGTTTTGCAACCCTTATACTATGTAAATAAGTCGTATAATGATAATGTTTCAAACTCGTTATTAAATGCTTTATTAGATAATACTCATTGTAATTGTATACTTCCACCGTTTCCCCTTCTTTTCGACATAATTTGACAAGAAAAATTATACCATTTGTTTCTTCTAATGTCAATTTTAAAAAAGTTTCAAAAAAAAAAAAAAAAAATACAGTTTTTTTAATCAATTTTTTTTGACAATCATTCTTTTAAAAAATAGTATACTGAACTATTGTTATCCTAATTTTATTTGATTTTGATGGAGAAACCAATAAATTTTTTTGATATAGATTTGTCACAAAAAAGTTTTAATTTTTTAATTCAGTATGGTATAATTATTATGTACCTGTTATATAGCGTTAATAACAGCAAAAATCTAAATTATTGCAAGCTGTTATATACGCTATAAATATCTGTTATATAATAGAATAAAATATTGTATACTGTGCTATAGCAGGTACATCTTTCTATGATCGCTGATTTTCGTTCATTTTTACTAATTTTAAAATAAGGAGAGGAGAAAAGAAATGGCTAAAGTAATGAAGACCATGGATGGTAACACAGCTGCTGCCCATGTGGCTTATGCTTTCACAGAAGTAGCTGCGATTTACCCCATAACTCCATCATCTCCAATGGCAGAAGTAGTAGATGAATGGAGTGCTCATGGAAGAAAAAACATATTTGGTCAGCCAGTAAAAGTTATTGAAATGCAATCAGAAGCAGGTGCTGCAGGAGCTGTCCATGGGTCACTAGCAGCAGGCGCTCTTACAACAACATTTACTGCATCACAAGGACTTCTTTTAATGATTCCCAATATGTATAAAATCGCAGGAGAGCTTTTACCTGGGGTATTCCATGTAAGTGCACGTGCAGTTGCAACCCATGCTCTTTCAATTTTCGGAGACCATTCCGATGTTATGGCATGCCGTCAGACAGGCTTTGCTATGCTTGCTTCTGGCAGTGTACAGGAGGTAATGGATTTAGCAAGCGTGGCACACCTTTCTGCTATTAAAGGAAGAGTGCCTTTCTTGCACTTCTTCGATGGATTTAGAACATCTCATGAAGTGCAAAAAATCGAAGTTTTAGACTACGAAGACCTTGCAAAGCTTGTAGATTATGAAGCTTTAAAAGCCTTCAGGAAAAGAGCATTAAATCCAGAGCATCCTGTAACAAGAGGTACAGCTCAAAACCCAGACATATTCTTCCAAGGAAGAGAAGCTGCCAATAGATTCTACAATGCTATACCTGAAATCGTAGAATATTATATGAATGAAATAAAGAAATTAACAGGAAGAGAATATAAGCTGTTCAATTACTACGGCGCACCAGATGCAGAAAGAATAATAATAGCAATGGGTTCTGTGACAGAAACTATTGAGGAAACAGTTGATTATTTAATGAAAAAAGGTGAAAAAGTAGGAGTAGTTAAAGTTCATCTTTACAGGCCTTTCTCTGCAAAACATCTGTTAGATGTAATACCAAAAACTGTTAAGAAAATAGCAGTGCTGGATAGAACAAAAGAACCCGGTTCAATTGGCGAACCGTTATATGAAGATGTAAAAACTGCTTTGTTTGACAGCGAATTGCGTCCAGTTATCGTTGGAGGTCGTTATGGTCTTGGTTCAAAAGACACTACACCTGCACAGATAATCGCTGTATTCGACAACCTCAAAGCCGATAAACCAAAAGACCATTTCACAATAGGAATAATTGACGATGTCACCTTTACATCACTTCCTGTAGGTGAAGAAGTTGATACCACACCGGAAGGAACAACCAGCTGTAAATTCTGGGGATTTGGTTCTGATGGTACAGTAGGCGCAAACAAGAACGCTATAAAGATCATAGGTGATAATACAGATTTATATGTGCAAGCATATTTCTCTTATGATTCAAAAAAATCAGGCGGTGTAACAGTATCCCACTTAAGATTTGGCAAAAAACCAATAAGGTCAACATACTTGATAAACAAAGCAGACTTTATTGCTTGCCATAAGCAATCTTACGTTTACAACTATGACATATTAGCTGGATTAAAAGATGGCGGTACTTTCCTTCTAAATTGCAATTGGAAAGTTGAAGAACTAGATAAGAAACTACCTGCTTCTATTAAGAGATATTTAGCTAGACACAATATCAACTTCTACATCATCAATGCTGTAGACATTGCAAAAGAAATAGGTTTAGGCGGAAGAATTAACATGATAATGCAATCTGCTTTCTTCAAACTCACAAACATAATACCAATTGAAGAGGCAGTAAAACACTTAAAAGAAGCTATCGTAAAAGAATACGGACATAAAGGCGAAAAGATAGTACAGATGAACTACGAGGCTGTGGACAGAGGTATAAATTCTTTAGTCAAAGTAGAAGTACCTGCTTCTTGGGCAGATGCTGAGGAACAACCAAAAGCAGAAAGACAAGTACCTGATTTTGTAAAGAACGTTGCCGACGTAATGAATAGACTGGAAGGAGACAAACTTCCTGTAAGTGCTTTCCTCGGAAGAGAAGATGGTACCTTCCCACCAGGAACTGCAGCTTATGAGAAACGTGGAATTGCTGTTGACGTACCTGAGTGGCAAATAGATAACTGTATACAGTGTAACCAATGTGCATTTGTATGTCCTCACGCTGCAATAAGGCCATTTTTGCTCACTGAAGAAGAGGCCAAAAATGCACCAGAAGGCTTTAAAGTTAAAAAAGCTATTGGAAAAGGCTTTGAAGGATTGTATTACAGAATTCAGGTTAGCGTTCTTGACTGTACAGGTTGCGGCGTTTGCGCAAATGAATGCCCTGCAAAAGAAAAAGCGCTTGTAATGAAACCTTTAGAAACACAAATGGAAGAAGCAAAGAATTGGGAATACGCAATGACTTTATCGCCAAAAGAAAACCCAATGAACAAAGAAACAGTAAAAGGAAGCCAGTTCGAAAAGCCTCTGCTTGAATTCTCAGGTGCTTGCGCAGGATGCGGTGAAACACCTTACGCTAAACTTGTCACACAGCTTTTTGGCGATAGAATGATGATTGCAAATGCTACAGGTTGTTCTTCAATTTGGGGAGCAAGTGCACCATCTACACCATATTGTACAAACCATGAAGGAAAAGGACCAGCTTGGGCAAACTCCCTCTTTGAGGATAACGCAGAATTTGGTCTTGGCATGGCATTAGCTGTAAAACAACAAAGAGCAAAATTAGCTGATATAGTAAAAGAACTGTTGGAGCTTAACATCACACCAGAGTTAAAAGAAGCATTGCAATTCTGGCTTGACCACATGATGGATGGCAAAAAATCCAAAGAAGCTACAATCAAACTCTTACCAATACTTCAAAACTACAAAACAGAAGATACAAAAGTAAAAGAGCTCATTAACGAAGTGCTTGAAAGAAAAGATTATCTCATCAAGAAATCGCAATGGATATTTGGTGGCGACGGTTGGGCATACGATATAGGCTATGGTGGCTTAGATCATGTTCTTGCTTCAGGAGAAGATATAAATGTTTTAGTATTTGATACAGAAGTTTATTCAAATACTGGCGGACAATCATCAAAAGCAACACCAGTAGGAGCAGTAGCACAATTTGCTGCAGCTGGTAAACCAATTGGCAAGAAGGACCTAGGAAGAATGGCAATGACATACGGATATGTATATGTAGCACAAGTTGCAATGGGAGCAAGCCAAACACAATTAATAAAAGCGCTAGTAGAAGCAGAAAGCTATCCAGGACCATCTCTCATCATAGCTTATGCTCCATGTATCGCTCATGGCATAAAACAGGGTATGAGCTGTAGCCAATTAGAAGAAAAGAAGGCCGTAGAGGCAGGATATTGGGTTCTCTATAGATACAATCCGCTTCTTAAGAAAGAAGGTAAGAATCCATTCATACTCGACTCCAAGCCACCAAAACTCTCAGTTAGAGACTTCTTGCAGGGTGAAGTCAGATTCTCGGCTCTGGAAAAGACTTTCCCTGAAAAAGCACAGAAGCTCTTTGAAGAAGCTGAGAAACAAGCTCAAGAGAGGTATAAAATCTACGAAAAATTGGCAAAAGATGAATAAAAAGTGGAGGGGGTATTCCCTCCTTTTTTTATTTTTGTAATAATTATCACTATTGGCTTTAATCCTTCTTTAATATGGTATAATAAATATAAATTTTATTTCTGGTATTTTCACAAAAATTATTCTTAGAAAGGACGGTATGACAAATGAATCCTATAGACCAAGCTATCAATTTTTACAAAGAAGAAGTTGAAGCTGCCGAGCTTTATACATACCTTGCAAAAATAGAAAAAAATCCACAAACTAAAAGTAATTTTGACGCGCTTGCAAAAATGGAGCGTGTTCATGCAAAATTTTGGCATCAATTTTTAAAAACCAGGAATATAGAAATTCAAGAAGGAAAATTCCACAAATTTAAGCTTTTTACTTATAAAATATTGAGAACTTTACTTGGAAGCAAATTATTTGTCACAATACTTGAGATGAATGAGGTAATAAGTACCGAATCCTATTACCGCTATTTTCACGAAGCCTCTCTTACAGAAAAAGAAAAGGCAATTCTCTCAAAAATCATAGAAGACGAACTGGAACATGAAAAAATCTTTAGCAGACAAAAAGACAAATTCAGCATAGAAAACATAAGAGATTTCATACTTGGGATGAATGATGGCCTTGTAGAAATATTAGGAACTGTAACAGGCCTTTCTGCCGTTTATCCAAAAAGCCCCATCACCGTTGGAACCGCTGGCTTAGTAGTAGGAGTAGCTGGTGCTCTTTCCATGGCAATAGGTGCATACACCTCTGTACGGTCTCAACGACAAGTAAATGAGGGAATAAAAAGTAAAATGGAACTTTTATTCAAAGTGTCTAAGGACAGGGCAAAAGAGGAATTCCTGAGTAAATTGTTAGAATCTGGCATACCTGAAGATGTCGGAACAGAAATCTTAGGAAAACTCAGTGACAATGAAGATGCCATGATAAACCTCTTAACAGAAGAAATTTCTGAAAACGAAATAAAATCTGCTCTATATACCGGCATTGCATACCTTGTGGGACTCCTATTCCCCGTTTTGCCTTATTTTATAATCACCTCGTCATCTTTAGTAGCACTTTTATTTTCAGTAATTTTTGCAGCAATAGCACTTTCTATAGTAGGAATTGTAGTATCTGTCGCTTCAGAAAGTCTTTCTGTAAAAGGAAAGGTTTTAGAAATGGTAACAACAGGTCTTGGAGCAGCAGCTTTATCATATCTTTTCGGCACTTTGGTACAATATGTATTTGGCATACAAGCATAAAAGGGCAGAGGTTCTGCCCTTTTTTATTTTTATATTATCTTTTTTAATTATTTTACTTTTTGGCCTTAACAAGCAAGCAAAATGAAGGTTTATCTTGTCTAGAGAAAAACAGAACGTTTGATACTTCTTTCAATTACTTTTCAAGAACTTTTTTCAAAAGTTCAATACTTGCCTCAATGTCATTTTTGTCTACCATCTCTGATATGCTGTGAACATACCTTGTAGGAATCGATATAACACCTGCCGGTATACCACCTTTTGTCAAATGTATAGGTCCTGCGTCAGTTCCACCAAATTCAAGTATTTCTAACTGATAAGGAATGTTATTTTCTTTCGCTACCTCAATCATCATCTCCCTCACAGAAGGACTTACTATTATTGACCTGTCCATCACTTTTATAGCTGCCCCTTTACCAAGAGAGACTGCCATCTTTTTCGCTTTAGGTGTATCGCCAGTTGATGTAACATCAACTGCTACAGCAAAATCAGGATGTATGTTATAGGCAGCTGCAGCAGCTCCTCTTGTCCCCACTTCTTCTTGAACAGTAAACACAAAATACACTTCGTTTTCTGTTTTAAGATTTTTTAGTGCCTCAATAACTACATAGCATCCTATCCTATCATCAAAAGCCTTTGATATAAGTCTATCACCTGCTTCAATAAATTCACCTGCAAAAGATGCACTATCTCCAATATTGACATATTTTTGAGCTTCTTCCTTATTTTTTGCCCCAATATCTATATACAATTTTTCAACTCTAAAATCTTTTTTATCCTCTAAATATTCTACTCCTATGGCTCCTTGAACTCCATTTTTAAAAACCACTCTCCTCCCTACTATCTGTTCTACAAAAACTCCCCCTATAGTAGTAAACCTCAAGAAACCTTCATCTTCTATGTGTGTAATCATAAGTCCTATTTCATCTGTATGAGCAGCCACCATTATTTTTTTTCCTTTTCCTGTTTTTCTGCATATCATATTCCCTAATGCATCGTATGTAATCTCATCACAAAAATTTTTTACTTCCTCTTTTATGACCTGTAAAACTTTCTCCTCACTTCCTGAAGGTCCATAAGTCTGTGTAAGTTTTTTTATCAATTCTATATTTAAGCTCATATCAAAGCCTCCTTCGCAATATTCTTTATTATCAAATCAACTAATTTGACTGTGTTGTTAAAATCCTCTAAAAAGGCTACAGAATTAAAAGAGTGAATATACCTACAGGGGACAGATACAGCAATTGCTTTTATGCCACCCTTCGTTAGGTGAATTTTACCTGCATCATTGCCACCACTGGCTATCCTTCTAAACTGATAAGGCACACCATTTTCTTCTGCTATTTTTACAATCTTGTTAATTATCTTTTTGTCATAAAGGGTCGTTCTGTCCATTAATGAAATTGCCGGCCCCTTCCCTAACTCGGTAGAAACCAAATGAGGTTCCGAGTCAGAAACATCCGCAGCCACTGTGCCTTCCACAACTATAGCAAAATCCGGCTCTATATTGTAGGCTGCAACGCCAGCTCCTCTTAAACCAACCTCTTCCTGCACAGTAAAAGCTGCACAAACAGGATATTCATAATCCCTTTTCAAGATCTCTATCAAAACATTGCAGCCTATTCTGTCATCTAAAGCCTTTGATTTTACATATCCATTTCCCAGTAGTTCAAAGTTGGCATCAAAATACACATAATCCCCTACAGAAACGTGCTTTAATGCCTCTTCCTTTGAAGTAGCCCCTATGTCTATGTACAATGCATCAAAATCAAGAGGCTTCTGCTGCTCTTCCCTTTTTTGAAGATGTATAGGCTTAGCACCTATTACGCCATTTACCCTCTTTTCGCCCACTTTTACAGTTTTAGATACAAGTATTCGGTTGTCTACTCCCCCAACAGGTGAAAAGCTCAAAGTCCCGTCTTCGTTTATAGACTTCACCATTAAAGCTACTTCATCCATGTGGGCAGCCAGCATCACTTTAGGTTTTTCCTTTTTCCCTTTTTTGCAGGCTATCAGATTGCCCATTTTGTCTACATAAAGTTCATCAACATAAGGTTTTACAATCTCTTTAATTTTCTCCCTTACTTCTTTTTCATCTCCTGAAGCACCCATCAAATCTGTCAGCTCTTTTAATAACATAGTTGTCCCTCCAATTCCTCGGGAAGATTGGCAATATAATAGGCCAAAAGCTTTCCACTATTTATGATGTCCTTCATATTAACAGTCTCCACTGATGTATGCATGTACCTTAAAGGTATTGAGACAAGTCCTGTTGGAACTCCTCCCCTTGAAATCTGTATAGCCCATGCATCTGTCCCTGAAGGTCCAGGAAGTGGCTCTATTTGGTGATTTATATTGTACTCTTTTGCAGTATCCACAAGCCCTTTATATACAGCTGGATGTATATTAGGCCCTTTTCCAATTGCAGGCCCTCTACCCAGCTCTATCTCTGTACTAACACCTCGGGCTTTACCATGTGTAACATCAATAGCAATAGCAATATCTGGCTCAACATTGTAAGCAGAAGTTGCAGCTCCTCTTACACCTACTTCTTCCTGCAGTGTTGCTATTGCATAAACATCGTGATAATGGTATAATTTCTTAAGCTCCTCAAGGCATATTGCCATTACAGCAATGCCTGCCCTGTCGTCCAAAGCTTTACCTGAAACATAATCATTTAGAAGCTCTCTAAATTCTCTTTTTATAGTTATTACATCTCCAATTTTAATTAATTCCTCTATTTCTTTTTTACTCATTCCAACATCTATGTACATGTCCTCAATCTTTATAGCCTTTTCCATATCCCCTGAAGACAAAAGATGTGGTGGTTTGCTCCCTATAACTCCCAATATATTCTTCTTTCCGTGAACTATTACCTCTTGAGAGGGAAGAGTTCTTTGGTCTACACCCCCTACAGTGGTAAACTTGATAAATCCCTTATCGTCTATATCCTTTACTATAAGACCTATTTCATCTAAATGGGCTGCCAGCATTACCTTATACTTACCTTTTGTACCCTTTTTTAAAAAAAATAAATTGCCAAATTTATCTTCAGCGACTTCATCAGAAATTGTAGCAAACTCTTCTTTTAATAAATCATAAATTCCTCTTTCATGTCCAGAAACTCCATGGCTTTCGCATAATTTCTTTAGCAAATTCTTATAATCCATTTTCTACCCCTTCCCATCTAGTTTTATTAAACCTCTCCTTTTATTTTTATGATTCACCCCTGCAAGTTTATTATTTCTACAAAACCTCTCAAATTCCTGCTTATTCAAAGGAGTATTGGCTGCCTTTATTAGCTTTACTCGCTAATAAAATGTAGCACTATCCTTTTTGTTATCCTGTTCAATTTTTGGTAAACCTTTTGAACCTTTGGGGTGTTCTTACGTTTATTCCCTTTTATTTTTCTTCATTTTTAAAAATTATATAAGAATATACAATTGGTACTATAACAGCAGTAATTAACAGCACAAACATCAAAACAGCCACCCATGTACCACTGAAGAAGGAAGCAAACAAACCAATAATGCCTGCAATGAGCCATAGTTTCCCGCCTAGCTGATGTGTCTTATTCCATACCTCTTCATCTGCCAGCGTCCAGGGAGTTCTTATTCCTACAAAATAATTATGGCGAAGCTTACCCATAGCACTTCCAAATGCAATGAGCATCACAGGAATCACAGCACTCCCAAGTCTATCCATGTTCACCTTATATCCTAATGCAGAATATGTGGCGGCAAAGTACAATATAGATAAAATAATTACTAAAACAGCCCTTATCATCCTATATGCCCCGGCGAACTTACTGTAATTAGCTTTTTTAGGGTCAATCAGAGGAACAAATACCATCAAAAAATATATTACAGTGATAACTGAAGGTAAAATAAAGACATCCTGCTTTGGACCATAACTATCTACTTGGCCAGAAATATTCCAGTGCATTGGAATTTTATCCGGCAGATGCCCAAAAACAGCAAATGTAAAAATCCATATCAATAGTATAATTCCAATTAGCCACCAATCTTTTTTCATTTCCTGTTTTACATCATAATTTTCATGCATAATATTTTTACTCCTTTCTTATATAGTTTAAAATTTTTCTTTTTTATGTTACTCTTAAAAGTAAATACAAAGTTAACATTTCACATCAAGGAGGCAGTTTAATGCAGACTTTTCTATCATCAGTTCAAGGGGTACTTACAATTGTATTTATGTTAATCCTTGGCTATTACCTGGCAAAAGCAGGGTGGTTTGATAGAACAATATCTGATTTATTTGCTAAACTTGTCGTCAATATCACTTTGCCACTTTCTATGATAGTAAACATAACATCAACTTTCTCAAAAAAGCAATTAGAACGCTCAGGAAGAGGACTTTTGATACCTTTTTTGTCAATATTGATATCCTACTTGATTGCATACATACTGGCTGAAATTTTTAAAGTCAAAAGAGAAAGAAAAGGAGTATTTACAGCAATATTTTCACTATCAAATTCCATTTTTGTAGGGCTTCCAATGTCTCAAGCTCTTTTTGGAGAAGTTGCAACGCCATATACTCTTTTATATTACATGGCAAATACTACAATTTGGTGGACATTAGGGGTTTACGGTATTGCTCGGGACACAAACGGCAAAGATCAAAAAATATTAACTTTAGATACGTTAAAAAGAATATTTAATCCTCCTCTTATTGGTTTTATCGGAGGTGTAATATTGGTTTTTGTCAATATTAAACTTCCAACATTTATTTTTGACAGCTTCAAAATGATAGGAGGACTTACAACACCCCTTTCAATATTTTATGTTGGTATAACTATTTACGAGATGAGTTTTGACAAATTTAAGCTTGATAAAGATGCTTTTATGGTTTTTATTGGAAGATTTTTGGTAACTCCTGCTTTGGTATGGATATTAGATTTATTTATACCAATTCCAAAGCTTATGAGAGATGTCTTTATAATAATGTCTGCAATGCCTGTTATGGTAAACTCATCAATAATAGCAAGGGTTTATAAAGCAGATTATGAATTTGCAACAAGTATGATTACATATACAACAATCTTTAGTGTTGTCATAATGCCTTTTTTGATGGTTCTGATAAAGGTTATATAAATCAGAGGATATTTTTTGTGTCATAAAGGTTTCTTAAAAATTAATTATTTGTGAATTTTTAAGGTTCGTTCTTATTTCCCTTTCGGTTTTAATGGTTGTAGGTTTTCTGTTACAGATATAAAGAGTATATTAACTATGCCTATACCTCCAACAATTAACGTAATTGCCGCTATAACCAAAAGTACAGCCGAGACTACAGATAGTACCCTATTTATAACATCTTGGATATCTTTCATTGTAGGTGCAATGTATTTGTCTTTATAACTTTAAAAGTTGAGGAAAATTCACTCAATTACCCCATCTTTTATTTTAATTATCCTATCGCTGAAGGATGCAGCATAATTATCATGAGTAACCATTAATACTGTTTTATTATTTTCTTTACTCAAATTATACAGAAGCTTTAAAATTTCTTCTCCCGCTTTTGAATCAAGATTCCCAGTTGGCTCATCCGCAAATATTATTTTAGGATCAATTATCAGCGCTCTTGCAATGGCCACTCGTTGTTGCTGTCCTCCCGATAATTGATAAGGAAAATTCTGCTTTTTTTCAATTAATCCGACCCTTTCTAAAATTTTATCAATATTGCTATTATATTCTTTCCTATTTATTCCTTCAAACTCTAAGGGGAGTGTTATGTTTTCTTCAACGTTTAAATTAGGTATCAAATTATAAAACTGAAATATAAAACCAAATTCTCTTCTTCTCAATTTACTCAATTTATCATCATTTAACAAAGTTAAATCTTCTCCCTTAAAAAAGATACTACCAGAAGTAGGTTTTTCTAAACCACTAAGTACATACAACAAAGTACTTTTCCCTGAGCCAGACGGTCCCATAATAGAAACAAACTCTCCTTCATTGATTTCTAAATCAATACCATTAAGAACTTTTGTCACATTTCCTTCCACATTGTATTCTTTAAATAATTTTTCTGTCTTTAAAATAACCATTTTAGTCCCTCCCTATATTTTTATTTTTTTACCTATTCTATTCCTTTTATTGCTTCTACAATATTAATCTTCCTAATTTTAATAAAAGGATAAATTGAACTTATAAAACCAATAAAAATCGAAGATAATAATAAAATTAAATACACTAAATAATTATATCCAAAAGATAAATCTCCAACATAATAAGACAAAATTTTCACAATAAAGAGATTCAGACAAAATCCAAATAATAAGCCAAAAATTCCTCCCTCAAAACCTATAATAACCCCCTCGCCTATTATACTAAATAACAATTGCTTTAAGGACATCCCAACCGTTCTTTTTATTGCAAAATATCTAACCTGCGTCAAAACATTTATAATAAGATTATTATTTAAACTAAAAATACTTATAAACACCGATATTAAAAATAATGCATTTACTATTAAAAACAATCTATTATTATATTCAGCATTTAATTTTTTCATCTCTTCAAGTGAATTTATACTATAGTAAGCTCCTTTACCCAACATTTCTGTTATACCATTTTCCACTTGGCTAACATTGTAATTCTTTTTGATTTTTAATAAATATAAAGTGTATTCATTAGAACCAATGTCCTTTATAAAATTGTCCTTAGATATAAAAAGAACTTTACCCATATTCTCAAAACTACTTACAACTCCAATAACTTTATATTTTTCTCCCTTCTCTTTTGTTTTTGATTTAATTTGAATATAATCACCAACTTTAGTATTTGTGTTCTTAGCAAATGTATTTGTAATTATGATATTTTTTCCATAATTTAATTGCTTAAATAATTCATCTATTGAACCATTTTTATATATTTCAAAAGAAAAATCTTTATATTTCTCTGGATCAATTCCTGAAATTTCTACATCCATATCTCTGATACGTTCCTTTACCCTTAACTGCGAAACAACTTTATCAACCCCTGAAATAGAGGATAATTTTTCATCTAAGGACCCCATTGAAGAATCTGTATTAATAACAATATCAACACCTTTATATACCTTATCTACACTTTCTTTGACCAAATATGATAAAGTAAAACTAAGATATGCTATTCCAATTATTATACTAATAAGTATTATAGATTCCACTGATCTTGAAAAGTCTCTTTTAAATTCTTTATTTAACAATCTTGCTTCCGGTCCCAGTAAATTTATAAATTTTAATAAAGTATTATTAATTAAAATATGTAAAAACTCTATAAGCAAAATAAATGAAAACGAAAATAAAATAATTCCAGAGATAAGATAAAAAATACCATTATCCATTTTCTCACTTAAAATCAATAATATTATAGACACAAATATATCACTGCTCCGGCATAATTTTTAAGGATATTTTTCTTTTTGGTATGTTTTTCCACATTACCTTTTATGATATCTACTACAGAAATTTTAAATATCCTCAAAACTGACAAAATAACACTTAATAAGCCTGTAATCAAAAGCATAAAAAATACTAACATAAACTTTAGAATGCTAAATTTCATTATAATTTCATCTTCAACTATCAATTTAAGAATAAAATGCAAAAAAGGAAAACCTACAATTAAACCAATTATAGTGGAAATTGTAATAATTATGAAGCTTTCTATATATGTACTTATAAATATTTCCATTTTAGTTGCTCCTAAGCTTCTTAAAGTACCAATTTGTGAAATCCTCTCATATAGTACTGTCTTGAAAGTAGAATATGTTAAAAATAAAGTTATGAAAATAGTAAACGCACTAAAAATACTCAATGCTATGCTTATCGTTCCAACATAAGCTTTATAACTTTCTATATCATACCTTTCTTCAACTATGTACCCAGAGCCAATAACTTTTCTTATATCATTAGCAACATCAGAAATACTGTCGAGATTTTTTAGTGTAATACCAATAGAATACACTAACCCTTCTTTTTTAAATAATCTTTGTGCAGCATCAATATTTACAAAAACAATATTACCTCCTTGAAAAATTCCTTTATCCTCTGCAATTCCGCTAACTTTAAATTTTATTTCATTATTTTGGGTAGATAATAAAATAACATCTCCAATATTCAATCCATACTTTTTTGAAAACACCTTGCTTACAACAATTTGATTTTCAGAATTAGGTAGTTGTACGTGATTAATATATTTGAATGAATAAACTTTTGATTGTTTATTAAAGTCGATACCAACTACATTTAATTGTTCATCTTGATATGCAGCAACACCTCCACATCTTTCAACAATATATTTTATACCCTCAATATTTTTTATTTTGTTTAATACATCCCCTGGCTTAAAATAAATATCTCTATCATTTGAAGAAAGTATTACTATTTGACTATTTAATGTATTATTTCTAAGCTGTTCTTCTCTGGATTCAATAGCCGCATCTTTAAAAAATATAGCTGCCATTAAAGTTACGGCAGATAAAACAAAAGTAAGAAATAATATAAAAAACCTTACTTTTTTAGCAATGATATTTCGCAAAGCCAACTTAAAAAGAGCTTTCATTGATAGTACCTCACTGATGATATTTAGGACATTCAAAATTACAACTAAGAGTTGGGGCTATTGTTAATCCTAAACTTTCATTGTTGAACTTGCCACTCAAGTGTTTATATTTAATTAGCTTGAGTTCATCTATGTAACCCAACTTTATTTTTATATAATTACATTTTGTTCCAGTATACTATCTCCTAACTCAACTAATTTTTCCTTCATTTTTAATTTTACAATCCATTTTTTCCAATGTCTACTATATCTTTGTATAGTTTTAGCGAAGAAATAAAAAAACTATACAAAAGTATAGTCCAAATTTAATCTATTAAATTAAGCTTAATAGCTTTTGCAATGGCTTGTTGAAAGTTTTTTACACGTAATTTTCTAACAATTTCTTTCTTATGGTACTTTACTGTCTCGGGTTTTATCCCCAATTCCCTTGAAATTGCTATTTCTTTATATCCATTTGCACACTTTTTTATTATTTCAATCTGTTTATCTGTCAATTTTTCAAGGTCTTCCTGTGATTCTAAATCCATTTCTCTTTTATATTCGTTGACAATTTTATATACTAATAAATCTATAAATCCCATCATTTCATCTGCCATATTATGTTTTATTGTTGATATATCCAAATAGCCTACTATATCATTATCAATATCAAGAGGCATGGCTATACAGTAAGTACCATTGTTTGAAAATATCACAATAATGCTGTCCCTGTCCCTATGTCTGTTTTTCAGCTCTATTTCATATTGGATTAAAATATTGATAAAACTTCTAAGATTATTTACCCTTTATTTTTTCTAATATATCCCTAAATATAACAATACAGCCTATAGCCTGCTTAGTATCCATTACTATTTGATTATTACCTTTTATAAGAATAAAATTTTTATGCTCATCATCAAATTTTATAATCATATCCATGTTTTTATATTCCAATGTTATCATCCCTACCTATACCTAGGCATAATATACACCAAGGGTTATAGCCTTTGTCCAGTTTTAACCCATCTATTATTACATCTTTTCTAATTGCCCCTACAAAACATGTCCCGATTCCCATTTCATGTGCAGCAATAATGATGTTTTGTGCAGCAATAACCGAATTTTGACAACTAAATATATTTACAAACTCTCCGTTATATTTCTCTTCAATAATCGAATCATTACATCCAATTAAAAAAATATGTGGTGCTCTTAAAACATGTTTCTGATAATAAGTTCCTTTATAACAAATGTATTTTTCTTCGCTATTACTTACCTCTTTTATAAAAACACACCTTAGTCCTCCTGAGACAGGTCCACTATATCCGATTTCCATTAATACTTTAATTACATCCTGGTCAAGACTAACGTTCAAATAATTCCTAACGCTTTTTCGTGAACAAAATTTATCTCTTACATCATATAGATTGTCCCACATTTTTCAACCCTTCTTTTTAATAGTTTAAAGATAAAGACAGATATAATCATCATAATAATCACATAAAAGAAAACCAGGGTTAATTCCATAATTGGCTCGAATATAGTATTGCTCCTAAGTATAGAATGCCTAATTAAATCAAATATGTAAGTTGTTGGCAACACCTTTGAAATCATTTGTATTTTCGGTGGAAGCACAGAAATCGGGAATGTAATTCCACTTAACAACGGCACGGCTCCTGTTATTAAAAATACAAAAGAATCTACCTGCTTTATGTTTAGAGTAATACTACATATGATTATCCCGCTACAAATTGAAACAGCTAATAACAGCAAAACTGATAAAACTAACAATGGTAAACTATAAATACTAAAACTTATATTTAAGTATATAAATATAAACTTTAAAATTATTGCTGAAGCAATAGTATACAATATTGCCTTTATAAAACTAAAGAATATCCACCCTAATACTAAATTAATTTTTTTTACGGGAGAAATCCAAATTTGCTCTAAAGTGCCCATCCACATTTCTTTAGATAAAACATAGCTTGTTTGTTCTTGGATAGAATTAAATATAGAAAAAACAATACCAATACTAATAAAAATAAAATAATTATTTGTTCCTGTAACTTTCTCAAAACTTTTAATATGGTTAGATGATGTTAGATATATTGCTAGAAATATAGCAGGTAACATATTAATCACAGGTAAAAGTATTTCAAAAATTATTTGCATCGGATATCTAATTAGAAAAAGTAATTCCTTTTTTAAAAATACATATGCTTTATCAAACATAAAACACATCCCCATTTTTCATCACTTTCTTCTTAAAATAATAAAAGACGAAAACAGCAATTATATTCAGAACAAATCCATAAATAAATATATATATCAATTGACTATATATTGCTAAAAAAGATGCAGAACCAATTACAACTCGTCTAAATGTATAAATCATTTTTTCAACAACTATAAATCTACTTAATTTCCCTAAATTGTAAGGCAGGAATGTTGCAGGTTGGCTTACACCACTAAAAATAAGCAAAACTCCACTTATAACCTGTAAAAATGCAAATATTTCTTTAAATTTTAATACTATACCAGATATTACATACGAAAATCCAAAAACAGACGGCATACTGATTAATATAACTACTACTATTAAAGCGTAATTAATCCGACAATCAAATACATATCTAATCAACAGCAAACCTACTAACAATGTCAAACTATTAATTCCAACAGTGACTATACTTTTTCCTAACATTATGTAAATCAGATTAGAAGGTGACATTAAAATTTGCTCTAATGTGCCCATTTCTTGTTCCTTTCTAAGTGAAAGACCTATAGTCCATAGTGCCTGAGATATATACATCCAAAATAGGCTTCCAGATAAAATCCACAAATACTGTGTTTGTTCAACGTTGTAAATTTTTGCAATATAAAATAATGGTAACAAAGAAAAAAGAGCAGCAATTATGTTATAAAATAAATTCAGCGGATATCTACTTAAAATTAAAAACTCCGACTTTGCAGCTGCTAATATATGTCTCATATTAAATAACCCCTTCTTCAAAATAATTTGAAACTATATCCTCTAAAGTAACCCCTTTTACCTCTAAAAAAGTTAATTTACTTTGAGAACTTAATAAACTAATGATTTTTTCTCTATATATACTGCTAGTCCTTACTTGATATGTAAAGTAATTATCCATAGATAATTTGTTTATTGAACCATAATTTAAAATCTCCTTTTCTAAATTATCATCTATCTCCGTTTTTAACTTAAATTCGACCACTTCTTCCATTTTATTTTTTCTCTTCAAATAATCAATTGTTCCCTCTTCAACAATTCTGCCACCCTTCAATATACCTACTCTGGAGCATAACTCTTCTGCTTCATGTAAATAATGAGTAGTTAATAATATAGTCAAACCTAATTCTTCATTTAACCTTTTTAATAATTTTCTAAATTCAAATGCTACTTGTATATCCAATCCAACTGTTGGTTCATCCAAAATTAAAACTTCAGGATCAATTATTAAGGATTTAGCTATTAACAGTCTTTGTTTCATACCTTTAGAATAGGTTTCAACTAAATCCTTTTTATGTTCACCTAATCCAACATAGTCCAAATATATTTCTATATTTTTCTTAAGCTTTTTCTTTGGGACATTATATAAAGTCCCAAAAAATTCTAGATTTTCTTCCGCAGACAGTTTCCAATATAAGGAGCGATCTCCTCCCATAACTACACCTATCTTGGATTTAATTTCTTTTTCATGTTTATCATATCTCATTCCAAATATTTCAACATTTCCTTTGTCTGGCAATAAAATCCCTGTTATAATTCGAATAAGGGTAGTTTTACCTGCTCCATTAAGCCCTAGTAAACCGTAGATTTCACCTTTTCTTACTTTTATATCTAAATTTTTTAATACATCATTTCTTTTTACAACTTTAAACCATCTCTTCTTAATATATGATTTATATATATTTGTGCAATTAATTACAGTATCCATTTTTATCACCTTAATAAATTATTTTCTTGTGCCTTTATAATTGATTTTATTTGCTCTCTAAATTTCTCATTATTTCTCCACCACTTAATGATACATATATGCATCCAACTTCCTTAATTTTTTTTGCTACCTCTTTTATTTTACTAATGTTAAGTTTTTCAAAGTCCTTTTGATTAGAAGAATTCATACTACAAAATGAACATTTTAAATTACAATAGTTTGTTATATTCCATTCGCAACTAACAGGTCTCTTCATTTACTTTCTCCCCTCTCCAGCACAATGGATCAGATGCATTTATGTCCCCAGTTATAAGATATGCACTAGCCCTGCATCCACCTCTGCACTCATTGAAAATATCGCAAGAATTACACTTACCTTTTAACTGGGGAACTTGTCTCCATATGGAAAAACCTTCACTTTTGTTCCATATGTTTTTTAAACTATCATTCCTAATATTTCCACATACCCATTTTTCATCAGTTAAAACTCCACATGCTGTCACATCTCCAAATGGATTAATATTTACACTATATGTGCCTGCGCCACAACTATTAATCAAGAAAGAGCCTCTACCAATATTAAAATTTTTCTGCCCTATTATAGTTGGGATAAAGCATGGCAATACCAAATCAAACTTTTTTTGCTTAATAAGAGGGTGTTCATAAAGTTTATAAATTATTCTCTTTATATTATCTAAATCAACAAATAGTTTATCTAAATTGTTAATAGCATTTCCTTGTGAGTAAAATATGAAAGCATCAATTGTTTTGAAGGACCTAAAATATGAACATAATTCCACGTCTTTAGAGAAAAGTAGTTAAATAGTCCATATAAGCTTTGTTCCTTACATATAAAATATATTGCAAAGCTAGCAATTAAAGTTAATAGGCCACTAAGCATATATTTAATAACTTTTTTGGCATTAAATTTCATTGAAATTAAATAAATCAAAAAATTTAAAGGAGTCAAAGCTAAATAAAAAGTAAATATGCCTAAATATCCAAAAATCAAGTTTATTTATTAACTTCCATAGTAACACTCAAAAAAGGTAGATAAAGAATAAATAAAATAGCTAAAATTAAATTTTTAAAAATTGCTCTTATCACATACCATAAAAATACCATTCTTTCTTTTATAGGTGATGACAGAAGAAAAACAGTATCTCCCTCTTCTATAAGGATACCTGGCTGTTTTAATGAACTATTAACAGAAGTGATAACCACTAAAAGCATCACAGCAATTATACCAGCATTTAAATAAGAAAGTTTTATGGTACTTATTTGGTAAAATGTCTTATCTTTGTTTACTATAATAGGTATCAAAAGAAATAAATACCATACAAATTGGAGAAAATATATAAAAAATCTCTTAGGATTAGTAATCAAATCTTTTACAAAATTTTTAAACTTTATTATATCAAGTAAAAACAAAGCTTTTACCTCTCTCATTTTGTTACCTCCAAAAATAAATCTTCCAATGAGCCTCCCGGTCCTGCCTTTTCCATTACCTCTTCAAGTGTACCCTCATATATGAGTTTCCCTGTTTTTAAAATAAGCACTCTGTCTCCAAGATTTTGTACAGAACCCAGCATGTGGGTACTCAAAAGTACAGACTTCCCTTCTTTTTTAAGCTCTCTTATGGTATCTTTCAATTCTCTTATAGCTTTGGGGTCAAGACCTACAAAAGGCTCATCAAATAACATAACTTCAGGATTATGTAAAAGATCACCATAACCTTTTGCCTGATGCCCTTTGACAAATTAGCTCCCAATTCATTCTTTTTATCTATAAGGTCATAGGCATCAAGATATTTTAAAGCTTCTTCTTCCCAATTTTCAAGCTTATAAGCAAGAGCTATAAATTTCATATGTTCCCATACTGTAAGCATTGGGTATATATCCGGAGTTTCAGGTATATAAGCAAGTTTGAATTTTGCCTCATTATCTTTATAGTCATAGCCGCATATTTTTATTTCTCCTTCTGTCTTTCTCAAAAGCCCCATTATAGTCTTTAAAGTAGTACTTTTCCCTGCATCATTTGGACCTATAAGCCCTACAACTTCACTAGGATACATCTCAAAAGAAATTCCATCAACTGCTTTTACCCTTCCATAATATTTTTTTAGATTTTTTACAGAAAGCACACTATCCATCTTCGACCTCCGTTTATGCAAAATTTATACAAATTATAATCTCTCAAACTATAATAAAAAACAACCACTGGAACACAATACTATAAATTCTACAAAATTCCCTAAAATTCTTCTTCTATTTCCAATCTACAGTAAAATTTAACGTAAGCTTAACATAATTATACCTTATTACCTTTTTATATTTCTAACACTTAAAGCGTAATCCAAATCATAAAAATATTGCAGCAGGTAGTGGAGTAATTTCTTTTCGTCTCCCATAGGTTAATTATGTACCAATTGATAATTCTGTTATAGGCTGACAAAACAGAGATCTGAGTTTTATTTTTGATTACTTCCTGTGTATTTATAAAGTAGGTAGGAATCTATAATAGAAATTAAAGCAAAAATAATGCAAAACATAGCTTTAAAAATTTCATAACTTACGTTAAATATCAGCATTATTAGCATGAATGATAAGAAAAAACTTGTCACAACAAAACTCACTGTATGCGCTTCTGCCATTTTGTTTTGAAGTTGTTTATCTTGTGGGATGTTAATATATCGACTAGTAAAAAAGTTAGAGAAAAAAGCAAAAAATGCAAAATACATATAAGATTTAAAAAATCCTAAAAAGCCAAGAAAACCGAGAAAGCCTAACAACCAAAATAATTTTTTCATACAAATTCCTCCTAACATGCATAATTATAACCTTATGTTAAAATTACATCAAATACTGACATTTTTTACACTTAAGAAGATGGTTTGAAATTAAAATTATAAGTATAACCCCATTTATAACCCCATTTCTCCCTTACTAACCACAAAGATTAATGGTTTTTGCGAGTATCCACAATGCCCCCTTTGTAAATCTGGAGATTTTTGAGTTGCAAAAATGGGGAGTTTTCTTTGCAACTCTGTCCACTTTTATTTTACAATAAACACTATAGAATAAAACTAAAGTATAAGGGTAGGCATTCAGAAAAAACACCTACCCAACTATTGACAAAGAGTCTAAATAAAACAGCACACTCTTAAAAACTACAAGCAACAATTATTCATCAAAATTTTAGAAGAAAATTGTAGCCCAACACCAGCAACAACATGAACAACACCAGCCTCCGGGTGAAAGTGCAACTGCGTTAAAATCTTTTTGATCTTCTACTTTCTTCACAACCTTCATTCTGTTCACCTCCTTCTTTTCTTAAAATTAACTGCTTTTATTTTTCAAACATGTAAAAAACCACGATAAAAGTTATTGTATTATAGAAACTAATTAAGCCATACTCTAATAACTAAAATTGCTCTTTTCAAAGAGATGAGAAGAATTTTGTAAAATCCAAGAAAGCCAATCCAAGCAAAAATACTTTTACATATTCAGCGATATATATTTGACAGTTGTGCTCGTCCACTTTTCAGTCAAAAACTATCAACTTTATGGATAGGGAAGAATATCTTTATTTATTTCTTCTCCCTCTTTCAAATATTCTTTATATTTCTCATGTCCAAGCATTGGTATCCCAGCTATAAATGCTGGTACAAATTCTACCATGAATACTTTGGATATAAATATGTGGTTAAATCTACCTGGCATTATTTTGAGGCAAAGAGGTCTTATTTTTTCTTTTTTTAAGTAATCTGTTGCACTAATTCTTTCTTGATTTTTCTTTATTTCCGATAAATATATTTTTTCATTGTTTTCAAGATACCAACTTAACTTTTCTTTATGTCTTTTGAGTCCATAATACGAAACTGCTTGATAAAAGACTTTGAATTTTCTGGGATCTTCCTCTTCCTGAACATCTAAAACCCGATTCACATAGATCGATGTTAGCCACTTTGGTGCATATAAAACCTTTCTAGTATTATTAACCGATTGGGCATACTCTTCTAAAGCTGATAAAATTGCGCTTTCAATATCCACACTTATACCGCCTCCTGTATTGAAAGAATATTTTTCCATGTCTTTATCAAATGATACAGCCGTAACAACATGAAAAACTTCTTGATCTATGTTGTGCCTATAAAATCTAATGTTTTTTTCTTTAATATAATCTTTATACTGTAATAACCTTTTATCCTCTATTTCATTTAACACAATTTCTTTTGGTGGTATTTTACAATACCACGATAAATTTATCTCATGTCTTTCTATGATCTCAAGTAAACCATGTTCATACCCATATAATTCATTAAAGTGTGATGTAAGACCACCGGAAGTTGCATATGCTATTCTTCTTTCTTTTGAATCTTGCCGTTCATAGTACATCATAATGAGAGATGCTGGTACATATATTCCCTCATGAGTATCCATATCCAACATTTTTATCCATCCAACTATTGAATTTCTATCAAATTTATCAAATAGAAAATCTTTTTCATTGAACTGTTCATCAGAAAAAATGTTTATTTTAGCAGGATCAATTAGTTTATATCCTTCTTTAATCAATTTGTTATATGTTCCTACCAGGACATTTTCTCTTTGATTAAAATAATCCAAGCATCCCATCAATCTTTCAAATGCTTCACCCAATGATGAGCAAATGGCCTTATAATATGAAAATCCTTTACCACCTGCAAAAATTGACTCTTCAAGTCTTATAGACATGCTTGTCCTTCTCAGCAAGTAATTAAACAAGTAAGTAAGATTTGCAAATTCGCAATTACCAATAAACAATGGTAATTCGGATGAGGGTGCCAACACAATATCTACTTTTTTGATCAAATTAAAGTATCCTACAAAACTCATCATTTCCTTATAATTTAAATAATCATCTATCTGGGTTATTTGTGGTTCACATATTTTCCGTTTATTTATTACATTTATGTTTAATCCCACTTTACCTTAACCCTCCTGAGCAGAAAATATAAGATAATAGCTACTATAACTAAATATATCAAATCTTTCCCCTGTTCTTTAAAAGAGAACAATCCATACCACCACATTTGTGTGACTTGGATACTATGTGACATTGGTAATAAATTTGCAAATTTTTCTATATTCGGCGGTAAGGAGTCCAAAGGTAGAACTATTCCAGATGTAAATATTAGAGTTAAAAACAAAAATGAAGTAACTATATTTGTCGTTCTCGCTGATTTTATCAATAGCGATAACAAAAATCCTATACCATAGTAAATATACATGTTTAAAAAATACAACATTGCAAATCCCATTATTCCTAATAAATGTATGAAAAGTGTAGCTTTATAGAATATAAATGATACAGTTGTAAATAATAACGTTGATATAATACTAACTATTGAAAAAGTAGCCATTAAGGAACCAAAATATATTTTATAATCCACTGGATATGTTATATACCTTTTTATTACCCCTTGTTCCTTAAGCTCACTTATTGTAATTGGTATACCCATTAAACCTGCATTTGCAAGTAAAAAAATTATGTTTATAGGAACGACTGTATCTATCCCTAGAATATGTTCACCATAATGCGTTGGTTCTTTCCCAAAAGCACTGCCAAACACCACAGTTAATACCATAGGTAAGACTAGCATAAAGAAAACGGTTGTAGGATCTCTTAACAAAGCTTTTACTTCTACTTTAAAAAATCCATACATTTTTCTTATAGTAGTTTTGAAGCTGTTTTCCATTATTTTACTACCCCTTCCTGGTTTACTATTGTGCCAGTATAATAAAAGTATATGTCTTCAAAATCTACATCATGAATAGCAAAACTCATTCCTTTTTCCTCAAGCATTCTAATTAACCTGTTTTTATCTCCCTTTAAAAAAATATGATATACTGTTCCTGAAATTCTCACCTCGTAGTCATTAAAATGAGCTGAAATAAAATTCTCTACTTCATCAAAAAACTCTTTTCTCACTTTTATAAGATATCTATCTTTACATAGGCTCATTATATCAGTGGTGGTTCCACTTAAAATTATTCTCCCTTCATTTATCAAATAAATGTAATCGCTATATCTTGCAGCTTCATTCAGGTAATGGTCAGAAACAATGACTATCTTATTCCTTGAATAGTCTTTTATCATATTCCAAATCTCATTCCTGTTAAATGGATCTAATCCCGAGACAGGTTCATCCAAAATAACTATATCTTGTCCAGCCATGAAGAGCATTGTAACAAGCAACCTTCTTTTAGTACCTCCAGACAATTGCTTCGTCCTTTTATTGTAGTATTTTTGCAAACCAAATTTACATAAATATTCATATGTATCAATGTTTAAATTAAATATGTCTTTAACTAAATTTAGTTCTTCTTTTACTTTGCTGCTTTTCCTTAAACTGTTTTCCTGAGTCAAAAAGCCCACTTTCTCTTTTGTCTCTATATCGTTACCAAATTTGCCGTTTATTATAACACTCCCTTTATCAGCTTTTCTTAGCCCAATTATTATTTCCAATAAGGTTGTTTTTCCACTTCCATTTGGACCCGCTATGAGATAAACCCCTGGTTTATCTATCCTAATGTTTATATCTTTTAAAACCATACTATTGTTGTAGGATTTATATAAATTCTTTACCTCAACAAACATAGTATTCATTTCTTCACCCTTTCTTTTTTAATGCAAACCAATTATAAATCATATGAAAAGTAATTGGATACAATATGTTGTGAGTTTGTATAAATATATAACCAAGTACCAATCCCATAACCATTTTAGACAGCACATCATACTTCGAGAAAAAAATATGCACCATACCAAAACACATACTGCTTAGTATTAACAATAAAAATTCCATTTTAATGGAACTTTCTATTAAATAGAGTCTAAATACCAATTCTTCCAGTATACCGATAATTACGGATGTTAAAAATTCTAACATCTTAACTCTACCTTTAAAATAATATGCGATATCTAGTATGAGAACGTCACTTTTAATTATATTTATCAACATGAAATCTAAAACATAATATACTAACGAAGTTATACTTACCACTAATAATATAGTTATACTAAGTGTGCCTGTAAATTGTATATTACTATTATATGCATACAATACATTTATCCAAGCAGCCAAAATAAGTAATGAAATATATAACTTTAATGCGATATTTTTATCCCATTTCAAAACCTTTGTTAGTAGAATAAAAAATGTTACTAAGTAAATTAACAATTCTTTTAAAATATTCATACCACATCGAAACTCCTTGATTTATACCCAAAACCTATGGTTGCAATCGGGTATTCATCTTTTGATAGGTTTAGGAGAGTTTCTATCTTATGCTCTAAAAAACCTGCTACAATACATGAAGATATACCATTATTTTCCGCAAGCAACTGCAAATAAGCTAGTAGTATACCAGCATCTACATGTGCAAATCTATATGCTCTTTTGTAATATTTAGGAACAACTCTTCTAAGATCTGCAACTACTATGCATAAAAAACTACTGTAAGCAGTAAATTCGTTTTGGAAATGAATTTCTTTTATAATTCCTCTCATATTTCCATTATCTATTTGACATATCTTATTTCCTATAAAATCGTAGTAATACAGTCCTTGCTCGACACCTTCAACATTATTTACTATAATGTATAGATCTAAATAATTTAGTCCACCTTGGCTATTTGTATATTTAAATAGATAACTCTTCCTATCGTAGACTCCTTCTGCAACGTGTTTGACACCGAAACTATAATGTATAATTTGACTAAAAGCTTCAAAACTAACCTCTCTATTTTCATAATCACGAACTGAATATCTATTTTTTATGATTTCAACTATATTTTTGGAAGGAAAATCATTCACTTGTAGTTTAATCTGTTTTAAAGAATTATCTATAAGCTCTTCCTTGTTATGCTTGATATAATATCCCTTATGCATGTATTTCATGTAGTTTTTAGTTTTATATGGTGTATCGTCTATTATCTCATGTAATATACTAACCTGTTCTAAATCCGAGCAGTTTGCTAGTAATTCCTTTAATTGTTGGATTTTCTTATTGTAATATTTTAGCCTCACACCATCCACTTATTCCTTCTCCCTCCTTTTATCTGCATATAAGTATATTAAATATGCTTTTTTCAATACCATCTAAACCTAAAAGGTTATTCACGCTATGATTCTCAAACATGTTAACATCCAAAATTTCTTTACACTTTCCGTAATTTTTAAACCTTTCTATTATTGCCCCGTAATTTATTATGGCACTCCTATATCCATATTCCCCCAGAAACAGCATAACCCTTATTGGAATAAATATAGGAAAAATTATAATTATATCTTGCAAACTTTCCTGGATAATATTAACAGACTTTATTTGATGAATTTGATAGAAATTATGTTTGAGTAGTTTTTGTATTAAATCTTTAGCATTTTCCTTCCACCTAAAAGTAAAATTTTTCTGTGGCAAATACTTATAAATACTTTCTTTAAAATAAAATAGTATATCCAAACAATGATAATCAACCTTCGGATATTTGTTCAGATAATATATCAATTCTTTCAATTTACTTTCTAGGTCACTCACATACACATATTTTTCTCCTTTTACAACCCATTCAGAATCTTCTGGATGTACTGTTTTATTATACCATTCCACCGATTTATGATATAATTCTATATTCCTAATCATTTCTTCTGAAGACAAAAAATTTGAATTTGCATGAAATAACTCGGCAGGTGAAAAATAGAATTCATTTGTATACCTTGATGCATAATAATTGAGATTCTCTTCAAAAAACTCAAAGTTATTATCTGTAAACACATTGTTTTCTTCCAAGTATCGCTTGAAAACCGCTAGTTCTTCCTCTGTAAATTCTTTATTATTTTCATCAAATAACATTTTTATTGACTTTTCCTTCATTTAGCTTCACTTCCTTAATATTATATAAAAGGATGTGTCAAATTTTTATCTCCCTGACAACTAGGGCACTTTGGAAACCTAAACAATCTTATCTTAGTAATAACCATTCTTTCAAAGTCAACCGAATATGCATAGTTGTTTATATACGTGCATTTCAAATATTTATCCAAAATTAACATAGTTAGATTTAGTAACGTATTAAAATATAAATTGTCACTTGCTATTAGAACATTGTTTTCCTTTATGTAACTTTCTTTCATAATTTGATAGTCTAGTAAATTATAAAATGATGACTCCCTTAGCAATTCAAAATCGTTATAACATCCTGCTCGATTTATGTCCATAATAGGAATAATTAGTCCTTCATCACCGTCCAAATAAGATATAACAAATTTTTTCTCTAAATCTACACAAAGCCTGTTTATCTTGTAAAACAGGTTTGGATTAAAGTATTTTTGAATAACCAGCACACAATCATGCTGCTTAATGATATCTAATAGTTTTTCTTCTCCTAAATATTCCGTTTCTCCCTCTCTAGTTATAACATTAAGTGGAGCAATAACGGTTAAATATGTTATATTATAGTTCTCATCTCTAACATCCTTAAATTTATTCCTTATCTTTATCCCATCCTCCTTAGAGATTATCAAACAAATATTTTTTTCTCTTGCTCTAAATTTGATATTATAACTTCTATTTCTAGCAACTTATTTAAAAAATCTTCAATAGTTTTCTCATCAATAAATTTACATTTTTCCAATATAATTTGTTTTAAATTCTCTATTCCCACTGGATATGTAACTTGTTGAAACAGCACCTCTAAAATACCACTCTTATCCTCATCTATTATTTCAAAGGAGTAATTTGAAATACTACCTCTTTTTACTAAATACTGATACCTGTTACATTTTATAAATTTCATCTTTTTATTTAAATTTAACATTACTCCCATTTTATTTCCCCTCCATCTATCTCCAGAAACAAGTCAAATCCTATCACATTTCCGTCATAATCAATACGAGCAATCTCAATTATGTTATTCTTTGATAAATCGTAATTATTTATATCTTTTACATCGCTGTCAATTTTGCTAATAAGCAGACTTATTGCGTTCTTAAATTCTTCTACATCATTCGAAATAGATATTGAATAACTTTTCCCGATAGAAAAATCTTCTAAATATCTATATTGCGGATAATTTTTCAAAAAATTGTATATACCAGAGCCTTCACTTATTTCTACTTCTATCATTATCCTCATTGTTACCGTCTTTTTTGTGATATCTTTCTCTATTACTTTTGTTATTAGTCTATTTTTATAAAATATCCCTCCATCCTTTAACCTATCTATTAATTTACGTACTTCCTGCTGTATGCTTATCGGATTTACTACTTCTTTCTCAAAGTAAATTAAATTTTCAAATTTTATTCCATCTCTTAAATTTACATCCACCTTTTATCTCTCCCCTTTTCTTTTCTACCTCATAAGTGAATTTTTATTATATAGAGAAACTCAAAAACAAAATAGAAAAATCCTAGGAAAAGTAAAATTGAGCAATTATAATTTTTATTTATGATAATATTTAACCTTTTTCTCAAAAGAATATTTACCTTCTAACAGAATTTTTCTTTACTTATTTCACTGAACTAATATTAAAGTCTGTTAATTATGTACTTATAAGGATAAATCTTTAATAGATTGAAGTCCTTTTTTTATTTTTATTTTATAATACACTTTTTCCAATGTCTACTATATCTTTGTATAGTTTTGGCGAAAAAATAAAAAAACTATACAAAAGTATAGTCCAAATTTAATTTATCAAATTAAGCCTAATGGCTTTTGCAATAGCTTGTTGAAAGTTCTTTACTCGCAATTTTTTAATAATTTCTTTTTTATGATACTTTACCGTAGCTGGTTTTAGTCCGAGTTCCATCGATATGGCTAATTCTGTGTATCCTTTTGCACACTTTTTTATTATTTCAATCTGTTTATCTGTCAATTTTTCAAGGTCTTCTTGTGATTCTAAATCCATTTCTCTTTTATATTCGTTGGCAATTTTATATACTAATAAATCTATAAATCCCATCATTTCATCTGCCATATTATGTTCTATTATTGATATATCCAAATAGCCTACTATCTGATTATCTATGTGAAAAGGCGTGGCTATACAGTACCATTGTTTGAAAATATCACAATAATGCTCTTCCGGTTTTAAGTAAATTGGCTGCTTTAATTTCATAGCCAATGAAATGGCATTTGTCCCACAGCTTTCCTCCTTAAAAGAGGTTCCTCTCTTAATACCTAAGTCAGTAATATCCTTGTATATTTTTCTATTACATAAAACATCTAAAAGGTATCCTTCACTATCTACCAGCAAGAAAATATATCTTTTCTTCAATTGTGCACGTACCTTATTAACACATTTTCTAAAAACTTCTATGAGTTTTTTATTCTCTTGTAATTTCCTTTTCAATTCCTCTTCTTCTAAAGATATTAATGGAGTAACTATCGATTTTGTAAGTCCTATTTCCAGACACTTTTTATAAGAAAAAAGTATTTCATTAGACTTTATATCTCCCATCAAAATTTTCCCTCACTTCAGCTCCAACCTCTCAAATATATAATTTGCAAAGAGCAAAAACATTCCCGCTTCTAAAAGCATTATTATAGAAGCTGATAAAATGCCTATTCCCATACTTTTTGTCGCAATACCCAAAGGAATGGAAACTAATCCTACAGGTATAAGCACAAATAATAATCCAAACAACCTAAAAAAAGGTATTGCTATTTTAATGTCTTCTTTTGATGGCATAAAAGTAAGCAAAAAAGCGTAGGAAAAATTCTGTAAAACCGAAAGACTTATTATAAACAGTATAGCTGCAATAGTATTAAGCAAGCCGGGTTTTATAAAAATTGAAGCAGGTACTATAAGAAGTATCGCTGTTATAAACGATTTTAAAAGAGGTACAAAGTTTACTGCAATAAGCTTTTCTATGCCTTCTCCCGGAATTATGTAAATGTACATTCTATTTAATTCTGCCCCTATTGCTGAGACCATACTCAAAAGCCAACCCATATAAGCGTACATAAAAGCCAAAACAAATATTATAGTGCTATCATTTTTAGGAAGAAAATATCCAAAAGCAATTGAAATTACAAGCAAAAAGAGGTTATAAAAATTAAAATATATAGAGCCTATCTGTCTTTTATTTTCTACCATTTTAAGCCATATAAAAGCCCATGGACCTTTTGGTGAAAATTTCACTTCTACTTTTCTTTTTTTCTTTTTTATATTTTCTTCCGTACCTGACAAGTCACCTTTATCGGCCTTTTCTCTTATCTTTCTTATCTTTTCATTGTAAGTGACAACTTCCTCATAATAGTCCGTCGCAAAATAAAGTCCTATAAATACAAGCAAAACTATTGTTACAAGTTGTAAAATTATCTGTATTATTGCGTTGTGAGAATTACCAGTAAAATATGAAAGTATAAGTCCTTTTGAAGGTCCTATAATAGGAACATAATCCCATCCTTTTAAGTCAAAATATTCAATAAAACTATAAATGTTTTGCTCTTTATAGGCAAAATACACTGCAGAACCGAGAAGCAAGACTAATACACTCCATAAAATGTATTTTATTATCTCTTTTGCATTAAACTTCATTGAAATGGAGTAAAATAAAAAGCTTAAAGGACTAAGTGCAAGATAAAAAGTAAATACTCCGAGGTATCCCCAAATTAAGTTCTGTGAATATTTGAAAATTTCCATTGTAACACTTAAAAAAGGCAGATATATGATAAATAGAACAGCAATAAATAAATTTTTAAAAATGCTCCTTACCATGTACCAGAAAAATATCATTCTTTCTCTTATCGGGGAAGACAACAAAAAAGCTGTATCTCCTGGGCTCAATATAATTCCCGGCTGTCTTAAGGAGGTAAATAAAGAAGCAAAAACTCCCAAAAGCATGACCGCTATCAAAACTGCATTAAAAACTTCAAATTTTATCGTACTTATTTCATTGAATGTCTTTCCCCTGTTTGTTATCACGGGTATTAAAATGAATACATACCAGATAAATTGAAGAAGATATATAAATATTCTTTTGGGGTTTTTGATTATATCCTTCACAAAATTTTTAAATCTTAATAAGTCCAATGTAAGCAAAGCCTTTATTTCTGTCATTTTGTCACCTCCAAAAAGAGGTCTTCTAATGTGCCATTAGGTCCTGCTTTTTCCATAACCTCTTCAAGAGTACCTTCATAGATGAGCTTTCCCGCTTTTAAAATAAGCACTCTGTCTCCAAGATTTTGAACTGAATCTAGCATGTGTGTACTCAAAAGAACAGATTTGCCTTCTTTTTTAAGTTCGCGTATGGTATCTTTAAGCTCTCTAATCGCCTTAGGGTCAAGCCCTACAAAGGGTTCATCAAAAAGCATTACCTCAGGTTTGTACAAAAGGCCGCAAATAACCATCACCTTTTGCCTCATGCCTTTTGACAGATTTGCCCCTAATTCATCTTTTTTATCCAAAAGGTCATAGGCTTCAAGATATCTCAAAGCCTCTTTTTCCCAATTGTCAAGGTTGTAAGCAAGAGCAATAAACTTCATATGCTCCCAAACTGTAAGCATTGGGTATATGTCAGGAATTTCAGGTATGTAGGAAAGCTTTTTTCGCGCCTCTTTGTCTTTATAGTCATAACCGCATACCTTTATCTCTCCCTCTGTCTTCCTCAAAAGTCCCATTATAGTCTTTAAAGTAGTACTTTTACCTGCCCCGTTTGGACCAATAAGACCCACGACTTCACCGGGATAAAGTTCAAAAGTAATGCCATCAACCGCTTTTATTTTGCCGTAATACTTTTTTAAATTTTTAATAGACAATACGCTATTCATCGTAACCCTCCATTTTAGTGTGAATTTTTAACTGTTGTGGTAACAGTATTCAGTTGTGTTGAGTCAATCTTTGTGATAGACGATATCTCATAAGTTTCTGTACTCTGAGATTTTTCAATTGTAAATTCAACTGTACCGATTGGCTTATCATTTTCAAAAATATCATACGTTAATCTCTGATAATCTCCCCACGGAATCTTATCAATCTCCATAGATTCTGCATTCTGTGAACAGCCTGCAAGAATTATTAACAAAAAGCTTCAATAAACATATGATAAAATATCGCAACAATAAAATATATCAAGAGACTTACCTCCATCGTAAAAGTTATTAGACAAGAAATTTTTAACACAATATTATAAATTCTACAAATTTCCCCAAAATCCTTCTTTTATTTCCAAGTCATATCAAAATTTTACATGCTTTTAACAAATCATTATCAGCTTGCCTCTTCATACTTCTAACTATTTATAATCAAAAAGCTCATTATTTTCGCATAAAAACATACAATAGAAAAATATTAAAAAATAAAAGTATAGCCCCTACCGTAATATCATATGTCCCATGAAAAATTTTCTTTTTACCTTTTGCTTGAGGATATCTCATTACAATATAAGAAAACAACTGCAATATAGGCATAAAAAATATAAATTCCAACTTAGATGCAGCATAATTTATATTCCCAAAAGCATCTCTCTGAAGAGGTATACTCTTAGGTAAATATTTGTGTGCGAAACATTTATAATAAAGGTTATAACTGGAAATATACAATCCCACTTAAACAAATATTCAACTACTCTTTTTCGCATTTTCACTATATCCTCCCCTTTAATTTACTTGTTTTTACTGTTAAAGTCTACTATACTTTTGAATAATCTATTCCCTAGACATGCATAAAAGGGACGGTTTCTCTGCCCGGATTAGTCTAGGCAGAAAAACCGTCCTCAAAAAACACAGGTTAGTCCCCCTACTATTAACACAACCCTAACTCCAAAAATCTTTGCTGCAAATTCTGGTTACTTTTTACATATTCTAACCTTTCAATACATGAAATTCTACCTATTTAATGTCTTTCTTATATTTCTCTTATCTTCACTTTTCTCTACTATCCTCTCATTATTACTAGGCTAACGCTGCATTTGCCGGCTCGGAGAATACTAACCCAAGAGGTTAGCAGCAGCCTAAAAAAGCAGCAAAGGATTAGAAACTTTGCTGCTTTACTTTTACTTAACAATAAGATAGTTTTCATAAAAGCCGCTTTAAAATATTTAGTATGCGTTTATTATTTAAATAACCAGTTGTATTTCCTATTTTTAAATCTCTATTTACTCTTGCCTCATATTCAGCAATCCAATCCATTCTACCATTACTATCGAACTGCGTCAGGAAAATATTTGGTTTTATTCTTTGAGGCGATTCACTTGGGTCAAAAGTTAAAATTCCGTAATCCAATAGGGAAATCTGTCCTGCTTTATACAGCTCATAAGAAATATTCTTAATATCACTAAAAGAAGCATTTCTAATGTTATATTTACCCGATAACTCCTTCCAAATATCTGAAGAATTATTTGCTTTATCATTATTTTTTATCACAAATGTATTAGAAATTTCTTGTCTCTTATCATGTTTAGTAATTTCACCGTCATATCGAATCTGCTGTTGATAACATAAAGGCATTATCATCATTTCTATCACTTCCCTAAATAAATTATTTAATCGTTTTATTTTATATGTATAAAATCGGACATTGTATTCCATGGATAGTTTGAAGAAGTATTCTGGTAAGTAAAATCACCACTATCATAGCCACTAGCATCCCACCAATAAAACCAACCATCTATAATTGAATCGTTATCTAAATCAATTGGTTGCGATTGAACGGAATTCAAAAGACTTCCATTCATTTTTGCAAAGCGCAGATGTCCATATCCTATTTCAATTGTTACTATATACATCTCATCTCCTCCATGATCTTCAACGGAAGAAAGTTGATTTTCCGAAAAATATTCATATGTTGGATGTTGAGAAGAAATTACAGCATATACCTGTAAATATGTTAATGGCGGAGCTGCCGCGAAAGACTGAACTGTCTTCGATTCCAAAATTTCTTCTTCATAATTTTCCTTAACTGTTTTTAAATATTCACAAACTTTTTCATCAATCCTCATTGGAGATTTTATTAGCAAAGATGAATTAAGTGAATTTTTCTCATTTCCCCTTTCTAACTCTCTAGCCTGAACAGGAACCGATAATACCAAAGTAAAAAGCGCTATAATTGACATTATTATCACAATCTTTTTCATCATCTCTCCCCTCCTTTCATAATCTAATGCATATACTCCTAAGTTTTATTAAATTTTTTATGCCTAAACATTTAACTTTAAATAACATCCAATAACTCTATTTAATTCCATTTTACTATATTGTTCTAAAATTGTCAATGAAAATCGAAAATCTTGTTACAGCCCGTTATCGGCATATAAAGAATTTCTCGGGAATAATCTTTTTCCAACAGAAATAACATTCACCACTCTAAAATTCATTTTTTCAACATTTACTTCTGTAGGCATAGAAATAGTCCTCTGGTAAGTAATGCAGTTTTATTACTGGCTTTAGAAGCAACTGTTCTAATGTACCTACTTGTTTTTCAAAGGATATCGATACAGATACCTCACTTATTATGTTAGCCGCCAGAAACCAATATAAAAAGCCAATGTAATAACTGTCTTTTACAGCAGCATAATTTCTAAATTCCAAAAAGAATCCTGCAAAAAATATATAAGTTACAATCATATTTACTATATATAATTTTCACTAAATTTAGTTTGGGCCACTTTTTAATATTTGACTTTCAGAGGATATTTATGATTTTTTAGCTACTCTTTTGTCTTTTCTTATCCCTGACTATTTTCTTTGTATTTAATTGTCAGTTTTGATTATTATATATTTTATATCATACATACTTTGTTTTTTAATTCTGATTATTTTAATTAACTTTGCACAATAATAACATTTCTGCACTTATTTTTTATTTTCATTATACAATGAAACTAATGGCATGTCTACTATATTTTAGTATAGGTTTTATTACATTTCCAGTTAATGTTTACATAAATAAGCAAAAAAATCATACTAAAGTATAGTCTCAAACTTTAATCTACATCTATTAAACCTAACTTAACTGCTCTTATAACCGCCTCTTTAATGTTTTTTACTTCAAGTTTTTCTACTATCTTTCTCTTGTTATACTTCACAGTCACAACTTCTATTCCCAGAGCTTCTGCTATGTCTAATTCTCTGTATCCCTTTGCCTCTAACGTCAGTATTTTTATCTGGTCGTCATTTAATTTTATCTTTATCTCATTTATCTCTTTTTCTTTCAATATCTTTTCATATTCAACTGCTATTTTTTCAGCCAGCAGTTTTATTACCATTGATACTTCATTTGTGATTTTTTTATTAATAGTTGATATATCAACATAACCATGATAATAAATTCGCTCATCTTCTTTACTCTTTGAAGTGCTTCATACAACACTTTTGCTGCATTTGTTTAAAAATACGGATTTATAGCAGTAAAAATCATAAAACTGTTTATACCCGGTGTACCGCTTTATTAATATGTACCAATAATCCATTTTTTCTAGCGTACCTACTACTCATGTCAAAAACTACCTCAAAGCCCTCTGGCAGATATTTAAACCACCCAATAGTCCTGCTTTTTTCAAGACTTCCACCAGTTCTTCCTCTATTGTCTAAAGTACTCAAAGGCACAGCTCTTTTTCTAATCCTATTGCCCTTTTAAAAGGTATACTGGAAATTAAAGCTGTAATTAAAGATAAGAAAAGTGCAGCATAAAGACCCTTTTTGTCACTTAAGATTCCAAAGGAGTAAGTACATAGAATTGTAGAAACACTAATAAACAAACTATATATTGAAATAATCGTTGCACGCTCTGAAGAAGGTATTAACTTATTAAAATAAGACATAAAAATCGGAGTGTGTGCAGAATATACTGCTGTATAAATAATATAAGGTATAAATGAATACTTGGGAATCGCATACATCATAAATATAAACAATGCAGATGTAATACTGACAATCATTAGTGTGCGAGCTGCCCCTCCGAATCTTTCAGCTATCCTGTCAGCATAACGGGGCACAAAAATACTAAGTACCATCGTTAATGCTAAAATAATACCAAACAATTCTACAGGTATGCCTGCCCTTTCGAAATAGGGCTGCCACAACATTGACATGATTCCTGACGAAAAAAAGAAGAAAAAAGACCCGACTGTAATAGATAGCAAAATCCTGTGTTTAAATAGATACACAGTTCCTTTAGCAATTTTATTAAAATACTCTCTGTAACTGTATTCGTCCGTTTTTTTCTGTAATTTAGCTTCTTTGCCCGCTAAAAATACGTAAATAAAAACCAAAAAAATCCCTATACCTTCTATTAGCCAGATTTCTCTAAAGATATTATAACGTACTAAAACGCTGCCTCCTAAAAATCCTATCGTACTACCTAAATAGTTAAAACTTGTAAGACGTCCCCAGTATTTTGTCAGGTCCATTTCTTTTTGACCGAAAAGAAACGAATCAGCAAACCAAGATTCAAAGGCTCCAGAATTAAGAGTTGCTCCAACTCCTGATAAGAAATATAAAAATAATAAAACTGTAAAAGAGGTGTTGAAATATATCCCAATAGAAGTTAAACTGCCAATCAATAAAGATAAAAGGACAGAAAATTTACGGCTATATGTATCAGCAAAAGCACCCGTAGGTATTTCGAATAATATGACCGCTATGTGGTTTATTATTATGAGGAGTGAAATTTGTGAAAAATCTAAATTAATTTTATTAAAATATATTACCCAAAATGGTGCCATTAAAGATGTAAAAAAACTTGAAAACAATGTTACCGTCAAGAAAAATCGTTCATTCCTTTTTAAATTTTGCATTTATTTAAATCCTCCTCTGAAGGAATAAATTTACCAAATGTTAGGAAGTTTTCAGCAATACAATAATTCGTAGAACAGAAGCGAGCAAATTCACATTTGGTACACAGAAATTTTTTGCTTAATCTTTTGGAATAACTTCTTATCCTTTTTGCTTTCTCACTATTCCATATTTCAAAAATATCTTGTGATTTTATGTTGCCTAGAATTATTTTATCATCTACTCTTTGCTCGAAAATCCGGCATGGAAGTACATTCCCATCAGGTTGAATTTCAAAACCGACGTTTATATTGCAACCTGGAACCTTTTGGTCTTCAATAGACTTGGGTACATCTCCCATTATTTTAATGCCTTTATATTTTCCTTCTATATTCCAAATTTTTTCGTTAACTTTCTTTATTTCCTCCTTATTTGGTACAATGTTTGACAATTGTTGCCCCCAATCCCAAGGTTTCAAGCGTGCAAATTTAACTGAAGTAACTCCCAAATCGCTTAACAATTTTACAATTTCTTCTATTTGCATCATATTATGTTTTCCGTAAATTACTTCAACGTCCACTTGAAATGCAATTGAAAATTTTTTTAAATTTGAAATTGAAGAAATAACCTTTTTAAATGTCCCCTCTCCCCTGATAAAATCATGAGTCTCGCTATTACTTCCTTCTATTGATAAACTATAACCTACTACGTGATAAGAATTCATTATCTCAATCTTTTCTTTCGATAAATTTATACCATTAGTAACTAGTTCAATAGGGATTTTGTGTTTATTAAATATTTCCAAAATTTTAAAAAAATCCTTTCTAACTGTTGGTTCGCCACCATTAAGAATTATTTTGAAGATCTCGTATTTCTCCATTTGTTCAGCCAATTTTTTTATATCATCTAATTCTAATTCTTTTATTTGGTAATGTCTTAAACTCCCAACCAAACAGTGTTTACACTTTAAATTACACTTATAAGTTAATAGTAGTGATAATACTAACGGTGATTCAAATTCATAAATGTGGTCAATACTATAGTTTGTATTATTTCCTTCTCTATTCTCTCCAATAATTATTTTCTGCAATTGAGTTAAATAATGATCTACTTTTTCTTTTGCTTTTAAAAAAGATATTTTGTTATCTTCCGAAATTATTTCTACAATTTGTTCAACACTGTAATTCTTAGAAAGCATTTTCAAAATTAAATACAATAATAGACTGTTACTACGGTAAAATAAATTCTTTCGAATGTTATATATCACAATACCATTTTTCTCTCTTTTAAATTTAATCCAGTAAGGAATTTCTGGTAAAAGTCCTAAAACAAAAAATTTTAGCCCAACACCCGAAATAAATTCTTTTCTAACTATGTCATTTATCCATGAAACGACTGTTATATCAGAAGCCAAATAAATTATACGTTTTAATGAAATAAAGAATAGTATTATCAAAATAAAAAACAGTGCATAGAGTCTGGAAAAAGATGATACTTCCCTATTTTCCCATAATACCTTCGCATTCATAGAACCCCATAGCTCCTTTTTATAATTTTTTCAAACTTATACACTAAAAATTAAAAACTGTATACTTTTCTTAAACATATTGGTTAAAAATAAAAAATTCTGTTGAGAAGGTAAATTACAAATCCAAAAATATTTTTATGCCCTTCAATCATTATTTATAATCACATACCTCCAAATTCTCCATTTTTTGGGTAAAGAGTTTTACTTCAATGCCGAACAAATAGATACGTACTTACAGTAGCTTTTGATTATTTAATCAAAAGCTACTGTAAGTATTAAGTAATCATATTTCTAACTAATCATGCGTCTTGGTGCAGAAGGATGACAACCCACATCAAGAATAGTTTCTACTATATCAATTTCCGAATCTATTTCTTTTCTAATAAGTTTCTTAATATTTGACTCTAACGTCAACTCATTACTTATTTTTAACCCTTTTTTAACAGGCTTTTCAATGTTTAACCATATTTTAGATAATTTTGTAATTTCTTTCATCTTTCTCCCTCCTTTCTCTAAACAGTCTCCTTTATTGCAATTTCCCATTGCAAAAAGTTATCACCTCCCCTCAATTTTCTATTTTAGACTTGTGTATGATTTAAAAAACCTTAATTTAAGCCATTCCCAAGTTTTACTTTTTTCTATCACTCTTAATTTTTCATCTTTTATGGAGGATTCCCTCTTTTTTGTCGAATTATTATATATACACCACAAAATACTTATAAGAAAGAAAATCCTATATGTACAACTTCCAATTACTCTTAAATATTCCTGAATTCTTTATTCTTTAATTATTAATATCAAGTTAATTAATCCCAAGTCTCTTTCCTAAAACGATTTTTTAAAATAATTAATCCTTATTGATAATAATTATAGTATTCAACCCTACCCTGCTCCTGCTGCCCAATATGATAAGCTCCACCGGAGCTACAAAAATCATATATTGGTTGTATCTTTTTTGGCCTTCCAAACTTTTCTACAGCTATTATAATATACATTTTTCTCAATGTCTACTATATTTTAGTATAGTTTTTATTACATTTCCAGTTAATGTTTACATAATTAAGCAAAAAAACTATACTAAAGTATAGCCCCAAATTTTAGTCCTCATCTATCAAGCCTAACTTAATCGCCTTTGCTACTGCTTCTTTGATATTTTTTACCCCAAGTTTTTCTACTATCTTTCTTTTGTGATATTTCACAGTCACAACCCCTATCCCAAGAGCTTCTGCTATGTCTAATTCTCTGTATCCCTTTGCCTCTAATGCCAGTATTTTTATCTGGTTGTCATTTAATTTTATCTTTATCTCATTTAGCTCTTTTTCTTTTACTATCTTTTCATATTCACTTGCTATTTTCTCAGCTAGCAGTTTTTTTACCATTGATACTTCATCCGCAATTTTTTTATCAATAGTTGATATATCAATATAACCCATTATTTCCCCATCTTCTACTATTATAGGTGAAGCAATGCAGTGCCATTTTTTGAATATGTCACAGTAGTGTTCTTGGGGTCTTATGTAAACTATTCGTTTTAATTGCATTGCCATTGAAATCGCATTTGTACCACAGCTTTCTTCTTCAAAGGATATCCCTAAGCGAAACCCAGAATCTTTTATACATCTTTCTTCTTTTATACTACACTTTGTTTCTAATAAGTATCCTTCAACGTCAGTAAGTAAAAATAGATATTCTCCTTTTACCCAATCCTCTTCTACACTCATATGAAAGGCTTCTATGAGTTCTTTATTTTTATGTATTTTCTTTTGCAAATCTTCTGGATTTAATATCACCAATGGCAGAGTTATTGAAGGGTCAATACCAATTTCCCTACATCGCTCATATGAAGAAATTAGTTCCTCCTGTGGACATAAAAAATTCATTTTTTATACCCCCAAAAAGATTGAACCGTTTTTAATATTATACAATATTTAGAGCAAAATTTGTGAAATTTGGAACGAAAGTGTCATTTGGGGGAATGAAAATGCATTTTCCGCCTAATATTTTACAATTAGAAATAAAAATTGAGGAGAATAACCTCCTCTTAGGCTGTAAACAAAGTCAAATTGAAAAATTTCTGCTTAATTGCCAGTACTTGAATAATGCCTTAAAGCCAAGTTCCAAACTTTGTATGAAATTAAGAAAAAGAGGATCGAAACTACAGGAGTTATTAATACTAGCACCAAACCATATTTATAATTTGCTATATAAAACAAACTGGGATAAAAAGCTGTAAAACCAATTGGAATCAAAACTGTAAAAACAATTTTGAGGATATCGTTGTATATTGTGATTGGATATTTTGAAAATTCAAAAAAATCCATTACAAGATTGGATATACCTGTTTCGCCAATTGTAAAAAAAGAAATTGAAGAAGATATTAGTCCCAAGGAAGCATATATTAAGCTTCCTGAAAGAAGTAATACAGGCAAAAAGATTAATTTTATTGACACTATTTTCAGCCTAACAATGGCAATTGTAAGAACAATTATGCCAAATATTAAATCTCCTATCCCATCTTCATCAAAAGAGTCTGCCATTATCTGAAATATGACATCAACCGGTTTTAATAAAAAACTATCTAATAAACCTGTCCTCGTATAGAAAGGCAGTGAAATAGTATTTATAAAAAAGCAGTGCCAAATTGCAAAACTTGTACTGGAAAAACCGTATAAAAATAAAATTTGATTGAAGTCCCATCCTTTAATATTATCAATAAGGTGAAATATAAAAAAGATTATTAAAAGGTTTATCAAGTTCTTTAAAATCAAGGCAACAATTCCAAAAAGAAAATCAGCATCGTATTCCATAAAAGAGCTTATATTTATCTTTGTAAAGTGAATATAAAGCTTTATGTACCTCAAAAGCATATTTTTCATATATTAACCACCTTGTACCTTTATTTTCTTTAAGGCATTTCTATAGACAAGAACATACAATAAAAGCAATAAAGCAATTGATACAGTTTGATATTTTACTACATTACAAAAATCATAATTGGCTTTATTCATAATAAACTCTATGGGTGTAAAATAAATTATTCTAAAAGGAAGCCAATCAACTATCTTTCTAAAAACAGGAGGATAGAGAGATATTGGCATCAATCTTCCTGAAAATATTCCCACTATGACATATTTAAAGCTTTGTATTCCCCAAGTACTGGTGGTATAAAAAGCTATAATCCCCATCAGCAGTTCAAAAAAGAACACAAAAACATATGACAGTAAAAGTATAAGTGCAAATTGAAAAAATCTTAAAACTGTCAGTTCTAATTTATAAGGAAGAAGAACCAACAGAACTATAAAGATGAATCCCCCATTTATTAATAACCTATATGCACTTTTGCCCAGAGATTCATAAAATAGCTGTGTTTCAATTTTAACTGGTTTTAAAAGTAAATGAATGATGTCTCCTGTTCTAACATGAAAAGCTATTTTACTACTTACATCCGTTGGAAACACGTAACTTATAATCTGGGCTAAAAAGATATAAAAAATAATATCATTAAAACTATACTGTTTTATATCGCCGGAATGATATATAGCCTGCCACAAAAAATACTGCATAATTAAGTAAAGCAGACCAGATAAAAAACTAAAAAAGGTACCTAATCTGTAAATGTATTGGCTTTCAAAACCTATTTTTATCAATTTAAAACCCAATCTTGCCTTTGTAGAGATTGTCTCCATTTTTCCTGCCCCTATCTTTATTTTGAAGATAAATTTGTTTTACAATATCTTTAAAATCAGGATAGTTTATTTCTACTCCTAACACAGTATTGTAACTAAATACATCTGTAAGCACTTGAGGCACTAAATCTTTAGAAACGTTGTCGACCTTTAAAAAGTTTTTAGATATACTAAAAGGCAAACTTTTTACACTTTGTGGTATTACTGCTTCTTTGTTTTTCAGTGTAAAGATGATTTGGCTTCCAACTTCTAATGTGTTTAAAACTTCATCTTTTGAAGCATCAAAGAGAATTTTACCTCTATCCAAAATTATTATTCTATCACTTACCTCTTCAATGTCAGATAAATCGTGGGTAGTGAGAATAATTGTAACTTTCTTTTCTTCCTTGATTTCTTTTAAAAAATGAAGTAAGGCCTCTTTGCTAAAAATATCTAAACCTATGGTAGGCTCATCTAAAAACACAACCTCCGGCCCGTGTAGAAAAGCAGCGCATAACTCAGCCCTCATCTTTTCACCTAAACTCAATGTCCTTACTGGTCTATGCATAATTTTTTTTATATCAAGCACTTCAGAAAAATAATCAAGCCTTTCTTTAAAAACTTTATCATCTACATTATAAATTTCTTTCAACAAGCCGTAAGACTCATAAGCTGGCAGGTCCCATCTTAACTGGGTTCTTTGTCCAAATACTGCCCCAATTCTATAATTGTTTTTCATTCTATGTTTTGAAGGAATATTGCCAAATACTCTGACCACGCCCTCTGTAGGCTCTAAAATCCCTGTTAAAATTTTTATGGTTGTGGATTTTCCAGCCCCATTTACTCCAATTAGCCCTACACTTTCACCCAAATCAATAGAAAAGCTGACATTATCTAATGCTTTAACTTCTTTTACACCTTCCCTACTCCATAGTCTTTTAAAAATCCTTCCAAGACTTTTCCCTTCATAAGCGCAATAAACTTTTGTTAAATTCTTAACCTCAATAACTCTCATTTGTATCCTCCAACTTTTTCAAATTATAATTATCATTTCATGTCCATTAGGCATAACCCGGAATAAAAGAAATAACCAGAGATTGGCTTCTACCTTTCTTTGTTTTTATATCTCTATCTTTATTTCATAGTAATTAGCTAAAGCATGCCAACAGCTAAGCACTTTTCCTCTATTAGCAGTATTAGAGTCTAAATCGTATTTTTGTATAACCAAAGTAGTATTACCAACTTCTTCTACTGCTTTAAGCGTTTAAATTCTACTGGATATTTTTTTACTCCCACCTTTCATTTTAGCCCCTATTAGTTTTTATTTTAACTAACCTAGTATACGATTGTCCAGATAGATTAATGTGCAGATTTTCTTAGGAATTTATCTATAATTTTTGCATGATATGAAAATATTATTGATAATCGTTTAAGTATCTTAAATAACTTTCAATAATTTTATCAAAAGAATAACAATTACCTTTAAACAAGTCTCCCTTCCTTAGTATAGCTTTATAACTACATCCTCCCCCACATATATACTTAAATTTACATTTTATACAATTAGAAATAGTAGTAATATTTCTGTTTCTCCATTTATTTATTCTATTGTCATCTAATACATATTCATTACCGAATTTTTCGCCTATTTTAAATTCATCTCTACCAGCTCCCCACCAGCAACTATAAATATAACCTAATGCATCAAAAACATATTGATTTCTACACGCATCGCAAAAAACAAATTTCAAAGGAGGAGTTTCATTACCTCTTAGAGCATCAATAAATGATATGCCATGGAAATCCAGTCCAAATAATCTATTTTTTTGAGGCATACTTTTGAAAATTGACAAGACTTTATTAAGTATCTCACACTCTTCCAGATAAATTTTATTGGGATTATGACCACTAAAGGAAATAGGATATAGGTAAATGTGGAAATTTTTAAAATTATTCCATTTTTTGCTAATTACTACCTCTGATAATTCAGGCAAATCATTTATATTTTGTTCATCAATGTTAACTCTAACATAAGTATAGATGTTATTTTCTAATAAACAATCGATTGATTCACACACTCTTTCAAAACTATTGATAGTAGTATCAATTGGTATCCTACGCTTATTATGTGTTTCCACACTACCATCCAATGTTATTTGACATGTAGTAATTCCGTATTTCTTTAAATTTTTAATATATTTTTTTATTTCCAAACCATTTGTTATAAAATTCAATTTATAAGAGACGGAAAGATTTTGTATATTCTTAAATAAGTAATCATAAAATTTCATATTTCTTTGCATTATAGGCTCTCCACCTAATATATTAAATTCTATATCTTTATTTCTTTCATCTTTTAAAATTTCTTTCAATAATTTAACTATTGCTTCAGCATAATCGATATCCACAATTTTTTTAATTCGTTTCAAATCACCTTCATAACAATATTCGCAATTCATGTTGCACAGATATGTTGGTATTATTGTGAAATTTATTCTATTGCTGATTATTCTCTGCAATTTTTTTTGTAATATATTGCTTTTCTCCTCATATAAATGTGAAAACTCTTCGTAAATTTCTAAATTGGCACTAGTCTTACTTATGTAATTTATTTTTCCAACAAGAAAATCGACAACTGCTCCTTTTTTCTCACTGATATCATAATAACTTTGATACTGATTAAGAATAATCTTGTCCATTGAAAAAGCCCTCCAGTTCTAATTCAACCAAAAAGTTATTTAAAGAATTCTCTATATCTAGACAATACGGAGAGTTTATATCTCCATTAACTGCTAAATTTGAAACCAAACAACCTCCATTACACATACCAATAAATTTACATTTTAAACATTTTTCATTGTCTAATACCGAATAACTACTCCAGTTCTCTTTTTCTTTATAAAACATAAAGTAAGGATAATATTGCCCAATAGCATAAGATACATCTCCAGCAATTTCATCACAGGGATAAATTTTGCCATCCGGATAAAAAGCAAAAACCCCAGGATATATAGCTTTACATCCCTTCAAATTTGGGATAGCTATTTCTTTTTTAAGAAATTGTCTATAAATTTTACCTAAAATACTAACTTCACTTCCTATCAGCATTTCATCTGTTATTCTTTTGTCTTTTAGTTTTGTTCTTAAAAGAACCGGATAATATTCTGTGTAAGGTAATTCATTTTTATAAAAATTATTTTCTGGATGTTTTCTTGACTGTATTCTACCAAATTCTATCCTACAATTTTGTTTGCCTAAAATATCGTTAATTTCTAATTCGTTAAATAAATCTGAAATTGAGTCACAATTAAGTTTATCAAGTAAAAAATTTATTATCACTTGAATATGATCGTACTTATTCAAGACATACCTTATATTATCTGTAATTATGCTAAAAGTATCAAAATTAGAGTTATCTCTTATAAAATTATGAATTTTCTTAGGACCGTTTAAAGTAAATCTTAATATTTTTATCATTTGTTTATTTGAACTTAAAACATCGTCATATTGTTTTAAGTATATCCCGTTAGTAACTATTTCAACAGTTGCATCTATAGTCTTAAACCTATCAAACATATATTCTATTATTTGCTTATTCTGAGGTAGTAACGGTTCCCCTCCAAAAATGACTAAATGCTTATTTTCTTTTTTACTTAGTAAATCGATAGTGGTAACTACTGAATCGACATGCTTTTTAGAAATTGTAATATTTTTACTTTTATAATCACGTTGGTAACAATAAGGACAATTCAAGTTGCATTCGGTAGTTACATATATGAAAAATTGTGGTTTTAACCTCCCTTTATTTCCTAAAAGAGTTATTGCTTTATTTAAAAGAGCTTCATCGCTCCCTTTATCTTCCACAATAAATAATTTAGAAATTAACTTTCCTAGTTTTTTATTGCTTATAAAATCAAATTTATTTTTTTCCCACAAAACAATATCTTCTCCAGTTAGAATCTCATAACTAAATGTCAAAGTATGAAAAAGTAAAAGCTTACTATTTATAAAACACTCATGAATATACTTTGATTTAAACATTATAATTCTCCTCCACATATAATCATTTCTTGACCTATTATCGAAATACTTAATAAATCTAAAAATCTAAGAACTACATCACTCACTAGTAAGAGAAGAGTGATGTAGTTCTTCTAACATTTGAATCAAAATTACTACGTAACTTAACTACTTTTGTTTAACCGTCTCCGATTGTATTTTTTCTCCCATACATACAATTACAAACGTCAGAAATTATTTTTAATTCTTCCTCAGTTAAATCTAACCACGTTTTTACATCTAAATCTTGTTTCTTAATTCGTGTTTTAACCCCTTCATCTTGTCTTTTAACTTTCATCCCTTTCACCTCCTACTTGTTAAAAAGTTTATCGCAAGAAAGGAAAACCCTTCCTGCTGGCGTAAATAACAGGAATTAGATTAGAAAACCTGAATTTTTTAGAAAAAGCTATCGCTCTCAGTTAGTTTAACTGTCCCTGAAAGAGACCCTCTCGAAATAAAGATATAGCTCCTTACAATTACTAGAGAAATGGTACTTTTAGTATCGCAGTTAGGTAAGTTTAACTATTACACTGCAACTTACAATATCTAAACCACACTGGCAAATTGTTTTCTAATCTTTTTAACAAGCGATAATTCCTTTTTAATATTTCCCTAAAAGCTAAACTCTTGCTTTCACTATTCAATACTCAATAACTATAAACTTGTGCATAATTTGAAAGCCTTAATTTAAGCCACTTCCAAGATGTACTTTTTTGCTATTGTAAAAGTCAATATATTTTTGTACAAAAAATGGAATATAATTTTGTACAAAAAATGTACTAAGATGCATTCGAAGAACTGTTAAAATATTCAACTTTTGACTTTAATCTATATGAAGGCCCTTTTATTGATATAACATGCGAATGATGAAGTAATCTATCCAATATTGCATTGGCTAATGTTGCTGATCCAAATACTTCTGCCCAATTAGAAAAGGGCATATTAGTTGTAATAATAGTACTATGCTTTTCATACCTTTTAGATATTAGCTGAAAAAATATATTTGAAGCATCTGTGTCTATTGGTAAATATCCTACTTCGTCTATTATTAACACTTTATACTTTGAAAAATGTTTTAATCGGATCTCTAAACGGTTTTCTGCTAATGCCTTTTTTAATTGAGACATTAATTCTTGAAAATGAATGAATAGGTAGAATATCTGTGCTTAGCACATTCTATCCCTATGGCGGTGGCAAGATGTGTCTTGCCTACCCCAGGGGTTCCTACAAACAATATATTTTCGTTATTTTCTACAAATCTTAAGCTTTTTAAATCAAGAATTTCTTGTTTGTTTATGCTTGGTTGAAATTCAAAATCAAAATCATCAAGTTCTTTTAAAAAAGGGAAGTTTGCTACTTTAACACATGCAAGTATTGCTTTTTCTTGTTTTGATTTTATTTCTAAATTGCTTAGTTCATATAGAGCATCTATAACACTTTTTTCTCCTGATTTAATCAGGTTTAAGTACGTATCTATATTATTATTTTTTATGTTATTTAATCCAAGTTCTTCTAAATTGTTTAATAGCTTAATATAGTTACTCACATTTTCACTTACCTATGCAATAATTTATCTAATTCATTAAGATTATTTGTACATATTTGTTCAATATCTTCTCTATTTTTGATGAGATTTTCCATTAATTCTCTATAATGAGATTCATGATAGTTTACCTTTTTTATCACACTTAATATATGGACAGATATCAAATCTGTGTTAAAATATATATGTAACTCATTTTCTACTGTTTTAAGAGTTACAGTTTTGTTTATATATTTTGGAGGGACTGAGTATCTACTCCCCTTGTAATATATCATAGAATCTTTATGGACAGTTGCTTTTTGCTCGAAGTTCATATAACTTTCTATGATATCATTACTTGGTAGCGGAGATAGATACTCCTTCTCTTTTTGGAATAATATTATCGTTTGTATTCCTGTTGATTGATTTGTGGATTGATTAACTTTTTTGTTTATTTCATCAATTATCTTTAAATAGCTTTAAATATACTAATTTGACCTAATAGATTTTTCATTTTTGGTATCCCTCCTACAAACAGAAGGATACCAAATTTATGTACAAATTTGCACATTTTTATTTTCCACTTTTCGTACATTCTTATTTTATCATTTACAGCTATTACTCCTAAATTCTTTTATCTTTTATGTGGGATTTCCTCCCTTATTTGTCGAATTATTATATATACTTATAAAGAGGAAATCCTAACATGTATAAGCTTCAATTACTCTTAAATATACCTGAACTCTTTACTTCTCAGTCTAAAATTGATTTCTATTCTTCTATGTTTAAAAATCTAGACTTGTCTTCAATACCTGACTCCCCTTCCTCTAGCCCTGGCCGTAAGAGTTATTCTCATTGTGCAATGTTTAGAGCTTTTATTGTTATTAAGCTTTAAGATTCGGTACAATTTCTGACCTTTTAGATTATCTCACACAATAATCTTATCATTGCTCATCTTTGTGACTTTAACATCCTTAAACCTCTTTCTTCTTATTGACTTTCCGTCATTTTATTAATGACTTCTCTCATGATTATTTGACCTCTATTTTTCAAAATCAGGTCAATATCCTCAAAAATATGGGCATTATCTCCGGTAAGTTTATTTCCATGGATTCTACCCCTATATTAAAAAACATATTATTGTTTATATCCCTCCTAATCTACCAAACTTTTCTACAGATATTGTAACATACAAATTTTCCAATGTCTACTATACTTTAGTATAGTCTTTATTACATTTCCAGTTAATGTTTACATAATTAAGCAAAAAAACTATACTAAAGTATAGCCCCAAATTTTAGTCCATATCTATCAAGTTTAACTTAATCGCTTTTGCTACTGCCTCTTTGATATTTTTTACTTCAAGTTTTTCTACTATCTTTCTCTTGTGATACTTCACAGTCACAACTTCTATCCCAAGAGCTTCTGCTATGTCTAATCCTCTGTATCCCTTTGCCTCTAATGCCAGTATTTTTATCTGGCTGTCATTTAATTTTATCTTTATCTCATTTAGCTCTTTTTCTTTCAATGTCTTTTCATATTCAATTGCTATTTTCTCAACTAGCAGTTTTATTACCATTGATATTTCATCTGCAATTTTTTTATCAATAGTTGATATATCCACATAGCCTACTATTTCCCCATTTTCTACTATTATAGGTGAAGCAATGCAATGCCATTTTTTGAATATGTCACAGTAGTGCTCCTGAGGTCTTACATACACTATCCTCTTTAATCGCATTGCCATTGAAATTGCATTTGTCCCACAACTTTCTTCTCTAAAGGATACCCCCGGTTCAAAGCCGGAATCTTTTATACACTTTTTCTCTTTTGTATTGCATTTTACATCCAACAAATATCCTTCAATGTCAGTAAGCAAAAATAGATACTCACCTTTTACCCAATCCTCTTCTACACTCATATGAAAAGCTCTTATGAGTTTACAATATTTAGAGCAAAATTTGTGAAATTTGGAACGATAGTGTCATTTTGGAGAACGAAAATGCATTTTTTGCCTAATATCTTACAATTGGTAATTGTAAAAATTGCCTATTTTTATTATTTAATTTTATTCAATAGATTGCCAAAAAGATTGCAAATAATCTTCTTTAATCGGCTCCATTCTAAATAAAAGAGGGCTTTCCCACAAAACACAGATTGCCATTTATTATTTAAAAAGCTAGAAAGAATAAAAAATAAAAAAAATTCACCCTTGCAAAAAGGGTGTTAGTTTTTATCTTGAATGTTAATATCCTTTGAAATCTTAAAAAGAATCTTGAGAGTTGGCTGAAAATTTTCAAACACTACTTTGTTTTATAAAAAGGTAAATTAAAAAAATATCAAGAAATAGTAGAATAATGCCTCCTCCAATATCAAAAACGCCATGAAAAATTTGTTTTTTCCTTTTTGCTTGAGGATATTTAACCGCAATATAAGCAAAAAGCTGTAATACAGGGATAAAAAATATAAATTCTAATTTATTTATCCAATAGTTTATATTGCCAAATGCATCTTTTTGTAATGCTATATTATCAGGTAAATATTTATATACAGAAATATTGATAGCCAGTGTTAAAATTGGCAAGAGCCAACCAAATTTAAATAGATAATTATAAAATATCTTTTTTAGATGCATAAACTCACATCTTTTAAAATGCTTTTCAGCCTACTATAAAATAAACAAAATATTTATTTTAGAATCACCATAGGCATTACAGTTATAGCAACTACAGACATACAGACATAGGGACAGTGACCTGTCCGGAACTTCATTTTTTTCGCTTCATTTTTAAATCGTCCCTGGAATAGAAAGCTAAAATGAACATATTTACAATTGTACCATCATATGTAACTTAAAATATCATTTATATTGTTCCTTTGCTATACTTAGCATTTCATACCTTTTCTCAAAAATTGCATACTTTATTGTATTATATCATACTATTAAACAACTTACTGTTAAATGTTTGTTCATTTTCCAACTTTATTATTTTTCGGACAAGTTCCTGTCCCCTTGTCTTTGTCTAATTTTTTTCACTTACCATTTTTATACCTTTTCCAATTTATAAAAGTATTAATACATAAAACTATAAAAAGTAGGAACAAAAGCCAATTTGTCATTGTAAGAATCTCACCAATTCGAGTAATATGTGAGCTTAAATAATCTAACTTTCGAGAAAGATGACTATCTAAAAATTGAATTGCATTTCCAATAATATTAAAATAGTATTCTTGAGACATAATTATTATCACCTTTCATTTTTTATTTATAAAAATAATACCTAGGAAGGTTCAAGTAGAACCTTCCTCTTTAATTATTCTACTATTAATATAGGCTGTAACGATATCCCAGCGATATACTTTTTCCTAAATAAAATGTACTGCCCTGTGTAGATGAAATACTAAATCCAGCGCCCTTTAAAAAATCAATTGAAAAGCTTCCTGTTGTAGATTCAGTTGTTGTTACCTTAATTGTGGCAGTCCCACTTGTTTCTATTTCTGTTGTGGGAAAACTGCCAGAAGTAGAAATTGTTACAGCATGAGTATTATCTAATTCCCAAGTTCCACTACTTTCCTCAGTCCAATAAGTTTCTAAAACACTATTTATTTGCCTAAAAGATCCAGTAGTATATACGCTTAAAACTGTGTATAGTCTTGACACTGCAGGTCCATCAGTGCGTTCTTTGTAAATTGTATGTATTGTAGTTGTATAAGGTGTAATAGATTGAATTGAAATTTCGTTTTTTGATTTAGCTGTATCAACTGATTCAACTTTTTCTCCATATGCCTCTAAAAGCTCGCCTGTACTTTTATCCCTGATTTCGACTCTTACAGAATTACCTTTTTCTATCCTTATATATACAATCTTTTACGTTATTTGCACCCAATACACTGAAAATTTCTTTTCTTGTAATATTTTACATTGCTTATTGAGGTATTCACATTCTTGCAATTTCATCGTCCACAAATATAAAGCCATAACCATTTAGCAAACTGGACTTAAATTTCTACTTGGCGTTTTATAATAAATAACTACTGTATTTAGGCCAAGTTGTGAAAGCTCAATTAATAGATATTGCAAAAAAGCCTCATATTCTATATAATAAAATCAAGTTATGATAAAAATTCGCAACAGTAAATTTTAAAAAATTTATTGTTATACAAAGGAGAGAAAAAAATGATAGGAAAAATTCAAATGAAAGTGCCCCTTGTTGAGATGGACGGGGATGAAATGACAAGAATCATATGGAAATTGATAAAAGAAATCCTGCTTGAGCCTTATATAGACCTTAAAACAGAATATTATGACCTTGGAATTAAAAACAGAGATGAAACAGAGGACCAAGTTACAATTGATGCAGCATATGCTATCAAAAAATACGGTGTGGGAGTAAAATGTGCAACAATCACCCCAAACGCCCAGAGAGTTGAAGAATACCATCTTAAAAAAATGTGGAAAAGTCCCAATGGTACAATCAGAGCAATACTTGACGGCACAGTTTTTCGTGCACCTATTATTGTAAGCAGCATTAAACCGCTTGTAAAAACATGGAAAAAACCCATTACAATTGCAAGGCATGCATATGGAGATATCTATAAAGATGTAGAATATCGGATTGAAAATAGAGGGAAAGCAGAACTTGTTTTTACCTCTGAAACAGGTGAAGTATCAAGGCAAACAATACATGAATTTGAAGGTCCTGGCGTCATTCTTGGTATGCACAACACTGATGAATCGATAAAGAGTTTTGCAAGAGCATGTTTTAATTACGCCCTTGATACAAAGCAGGACTTGTGGTTCGCAACCAAAGATACCATATCAAAAACTTATGACCACAGATTTAAAGACATATTCCAGGAAATATATGAAAATGAATATAAAGAAAAGTTCGAAGAAGCAGGGATTGAATATTTTTACACCCTTATTGACGATGCAGTAGCTCGCATTATACGCTCTGAAGGCGGAATGATTTGGGCATGCAAAAATTATGACGGCGATGTGATGTCAGATATGGTAGCAACAGCATTTGGAAGCCTCGCCATGATGACTTCTGTACTGGTATCTCCTGATGGTAAATACGAATTTGAAGCAGCTCATGGAACAGTTACAAGGCATTATTATAAATACCTTAAAGGAGAAGAAACTTCTACAAATTCTATTGCTACAATTTTCGCATGGACAGGTGCTTTGAAAAAGAGAGGAGAACTTGACGGAATAGATTCCCTTGTAGATTTTGCAGATAAACTTGAAAAAGCATCTCTTCAAACAATTGAAAAAGGTATAATGACAAAAGATTTAGCAGCTCTCTCTGATTTGCCAAATAAAATTGTTGTAAATACAGAAAGTTTCCTCCTTGAAATTAAAAAGAATTTGGAGGAAATAATATAAAAGTAGTATGAGTCTTCCCAGATAGGAGCGTGAGGGAGCTCTGTCGGCACTTTTATAACACTTTCAGCAAATGTTGCTGTAATGCCCCTAGTAGTAGAATAGGCGCTACCCATCCCGTGTCAATGGAAGATGGCAGTGCTCTCGTTGGATATTTTACAGCTCTTCAGGACAAAAAGAAAATAAAATAGAAAAAAGCTGCTGAGTTTTCAGCAGCTTTTTTCTATTTTATATACTTCTTTAATTCCTCTATATTTTTTGGTATATTGCTTCCACTTATAATTCCTTTTTCTTTTAAAATTTCATATATCTCTAAAAGCATAGGTTTTTTCAAATCACTTCGATCAAGTTCTTTTGCATTAGCAAAAACAACTGTGGGTTCGCCTTTTGCAACAACTTTTCCATTCTTCATGACATATATATAGTCAGCCCATGAATAAGCAAAGTCCACATCATGAGTTGATAAAATAATTGTCTTTCCCTTTTCAACCAATTTGTCAAATAAACCCATAATCTCTTGAACATGCTTAGGGTCTAAATAAACTGTTGGCTCATCCAATATAATAACTTCAGGCTCCATAACTATAATATCAGCTATTGAGACGCTTTTTTTCTGTCCATAGCTTAAAAAATGAGTGGGCTTGTCTTTTAAACCAATAATTCTCGTTTCTTTCATGGCGTTTTCAACTTTCTCTTTTACTATATTTTCTGGATAACCTAAGTTCATAGGGCCAAAAGAAATTTCTTGGTATACACTGGCAGAGAAAAGCTGTATGTCAGGATTTTGAAAAACAATACCAACGTTCTTTCTAAGTTTTACAAGTTCGCTATGCCTGTAATTTATCTCTTCACCTTTGTATAATATTTTCCCTGATTTGGGTTTCAAAATCCCATTAAAGTGCAAAAACAGTGTTGTCTTGCCTGCACCGTTTGGACCTAAAACTGCAATCTTTTTACCTTCCTCTATCGACATATTTACTTCGTCCAAAGCTTTTGTGCCGTCACTGTACTCAAAAGTAATATCTATCGCTTCTAATATAAATTGCTCTTTCATAGTTCACCTTCTTAAAAGCATTGATGCACTTATTAAAATTAGTTCTATCAAAACAATAAATATTATATTTTTATAACAAAATTTGTAATCTTTGCTGAGGACTTTTATCTCTCCATTATAGCCTCTTGCCTCTAAAGCTACATATAAATCCTCTGAATTTTTGTAGGACTTAATAAAAAGAGAAGATATCAAAAGTCCTAAAGACCTATAGCCATTTTTTAATGTGGCATATCCCAACCTTGAATCCTGAGATATATAGATCTCATCAGCAGCTTGCATTAAAACAAATATAAACCTATAAATTAATTGAAGTAACTCTAAAAACAGTGATGGAATTTTCAATTTCTTTAAGATATTTATAATATCAACTACAGGAGTAGTAAGTACGAGAAAATACAAGCAAGACACTATTGCTAAAGCTCTAAAGAATAAAATAACAGCAGTATTAATGCCTTGTGCAGTAATTCCTAAAGTTACCCCAAAAATATTAAAGCTTATTAATGCAGCACTTTTATTTCCTATCACATTTATGATAAGTGTTATTATGCTTATTATCAAAAAAGAAAAGGGAATTAACATAAGCTTAATGTACACTTTTGCTGGAATTTTCGCTTTAAATACAGTTATCACAAATATCAAAATAATTACTGCAATATTTGTATAGGCATCAAATTCAAAGCATAAAATCATAGTCAAAAAAGCAAATAAAAGTTTTTCAACAGGATGTACATTGTACATCCTGTTGGTATAAGCATAACTATCTATTAGCATTTTTTCTCCCCTTCGCAACACCTATATAATATCCCAAAAAGCCTGCACCAGTCGCAGCCTGTAAGGCAAACAAAAGGCTTTCAATTTCTCCACTTGGTGGTTCCCAAATTGGTTTAAACCATGGCTTGTAATTTTTGTCTACCTGAGCAATAGCTTCTGTCGCCCTGTCATCCGCACCAGCAAATTCAGCATTTTTAATAGAAACAAGTGGAAACACCACCAGTAAAATAACCAACAATCCTAATATCAAATTCTTCATTAAAAACTTTTTATCTTTCATATTGCCTTACCTTCTTTCTCTAAAACCTTAAGTTCAATGAGTTCTTCTTTACTGTAAGCAGTTAGCATATTGATTACAAGCACAGTTAAAAGCCCCTCACTTATCGCCAAAGGTACCTGTGTCACTGCAAATATTCCCATGAATTTTAAAAATGAGGCTGTAAAGCCGCCTACTTCAGCAGGAAAAGCAATAGCAAGTTGGAAAGAGGTAGTCACATATGTAAGCAAATCCCCAATTGAAGCAGCTAAAAATACTGCAAGCCAATTTGGACTACCTGCTTTTTTTACCCCTTTAAATATATAATAGGAAGCAATTGGCCCCACTATGGCCATGGAAAATGTATTAGCGCCCAAAGTTGTTATGCCGCCATGAGCCAAAAGTAATGCCTGAAACAAAAGGACTATAAGGCCTAAAACGCTCATAGCAAAAGGTCCAAAGAGTATAGCTCCAAGTCCTACACCGGTTGGATGCGAACAACTTCCTGTAACTGAAGGGATTTTAAGTGCTGAAAGAACAAATGCAAAAGCACCTGCAAAACCTAAAAGCATCTTAAGTTTTGGATTCTCCTTTACTTTTTTGTTTATCGCTATAAGTCCTATAACCACAAAAGGTAAAGAAACTATATTCCATATTATACACCATTTAAGAGGAAGGAAACCTTCCATTATATGCATTGAATATGCAATTTGTGGAGCTATCAAAAATAATGCAAATGCTACAAGCAACATACACCTTTTCATCACACACACCTCTTTTTGTAAAATTTAAGTAAAAATAAAACCTCTTAACTTACCAACGGCGTTAAGAGGTAAAAAAACACATACTTATCCCTTTATAACACCCCCTCTATCGACCGTAGAGTAAGTGTGTCACAAATACAGGCAGGTCTCCTGACTTAGGTTCATCGCTCTTTACGCCTTCCCATCCGTCACTCAGCGGAGCATGTTTTTATACGAAATATAATTTGTTAAATTCGTGCTCCGCTGAGTGACAGACAGTGGCATAATGTAAAGAGCTCACCATCACAGTGGCGGGACCGTGCAGGATTTTCACCTGCTTCCCTTTTAACCCAATTTTGATTCCAAAATTGGGCACCTGTATTTGCATGTTATTCAATTCTTCCTTTAAATAAAGGATATCATTTTATAAATAGGTCGTCAATAAAAGGCAAGAATTCTATCTGTGCTAAGATTTTGTAGATAATTCATTCAGTTTGACATTTTGCACAAACCGAAATGCCTTTATTCTAATTGCTGACTTATAATTTTCGCCACTTCAAAACTTGTTTCAATCGTTTTTTCAATGTCATCATCTGTGTGAGCAGTTGACAAAAAGAAGGTTTCAAATTGTGAAGGCGGCATGTATATTCCTCTTTTAAGCATCTCTCTAAAATATTTAGCGTATAAAGTAGTATTCGATTTTAGTGCAGAATCATAGTCATGCACACTCTCTTTATTAAAAAACATACACATCATGCTGCCTATTCTATTTATTGTAACATCAATTCCATTTTGAACCATGCTCTCTTTTAACCCATTACATAGTTTTTCTGCTTTTTTATCTAATTCTTCATAAAGGGTCGGATCCTCAGATAAAATTTTTAAAGTCTCAAATCCTGCTGCCATTGCAAGAGGGTTACCAGACAAAGTCCCTGCTTGATACACCGGTCCATCAGGAGAAACCATTCTCATAATCTCTTCTCTTCCTCCATAGGCACCAACAGGAAGACCTCCACCAATAATTTTACCAAGTGTGGTAATGTCAGGCATAACATTGTAAAATCCTTGTGCCCCCGAATAAGACACTCTAAAGCCTGTCATCACTTCATCAAAAATTAAAAGTGCACCATACTTTGTAGTAATCTCTCTTAATCCTTTTAAAAAATTTTCCTCAGGTAAAACAGTACCCATATTCCCAGCAACAGGCTCTACAATGACAGCAGCAATATTTTCCCCATAAGCTTTAAAAATATTTTCTACCATATTGATGTCATTGTATCTCGCTATAATCGTATCTTTCGCTACCTCCTTTGTCACACCTTTCGAATCAGGTGCCCCAAAAGTAAGTGCACCTGACCCTGCTTTTATAAGCAGGCTGTCAGAATGCCCGTGATAACATCCTTCAAATTTTACAATGATGTCTCTGCCCGTATACCCCCTTGCAAGCCTTATAGCACTCATAGTGGCTTCTGTTCCTGAATTTACCATTCTAACAACTTCTACAGAGGGAACAGCTTCAACTACTTTTTCCGCCATCTTAACTTCTAACTCTGTGCAGGCTCCAAAACTGGTACCCAGTTGCGCCTGCTTTTTAATAGCTTCTACCACCCGTGGATGTGAATGCCCAAGTATTAGCGGTCCCCATGAAAGAACATAGTCTATGTATTCATTGCCATCTTCATCCCAAATATGACTTCCCTCTCCCTTTTTTATAAAAACAGGAGTAGCTCCTACTGATTTAAAAGCTCTTACAGGGCTATTAACACCACCTGGCATAAGTTTTTTAGCTTTTTCAAAAAGCTTTTGCGATTTATCAGTTTTCACAGAATCACCTCTTCCTAAATTTTTATCATTCTCTGTTTAAATTTCATGAATAAATCATAAGTAATTGAAAAATAATAAATCATGTATTATAATCTAAGTAAAAGATGTGTGGAGGTGAAAAAATGATACATGCTACGTCTACAATTACAGGCAAAGGGCAAATTCAATTGCCTGCAGAAATCAGAAAAGCTATTGGTGCTGATATAGGAGATAACGTCATCTTTATAGTACAAGACAACAAAGAAGTAGTGTTGAAATTAATAAAAAAGAAAAAGCTTTCTCAATTAGGTGGAACGTTAAAATCTCAAGTAAAATTCAAAAGCATTGATGAAGAAACAGAAAATACAAAAGAAATTTGGGTAAATAAAAGAGTAAGGAGAAATAACAATGGAGAAAATATGGATTGATGCCAATGTCATTTTGAGATACCTTTTAAAGGACAATGAAGAATTTTATGCAAAAGCGTATGAAATTATGAAAAAAGCGGACAGCGGAGAATTAAAACTTCTCGTATCTCCTCTCACTATTGCAGAAGTAGTATGGACACTTGAGTCTTTTTACAAGATATCAAAGGATCAAATATCTGATACGCTTATTGCCTTTATATGTTCTGAAGCTGTGGAAGCAGAAGAACGGGACACATTAATTCTATCTCTAAACAGTTATAGAGAAAATAATGTTGATTTTATTGATGCGTATATAGCTGCCCATGCAATAAATTCAGGAAACAAAAAAGTATTTACTTTTGATAAAAAACATTTCTCAAGGCTTAACGTAGAATTATTTTAACAGCCCGCTTTTTTCAATAATTTTTCTGTAAATAGCCATTTTTTCTTCTTCAGCAAAATCTTTTTCCTTTAATTCTATCCTCTTCTGATATAGCTTTTGTAATAGTTTCTCATAGTCATCATTGAAGATTGACTCCAATTTTTCTTTTATCATTCTCGAAAGAAGTGGACTTTTGCCACTTGTAGATATAGAAATAATTAAGTCTCCCCTTTTTACAATGGCAGGTACAATAAAAGAAGAAAGGTCTTTATCATCAACCACATTTACAAGCACATTGTATTTTTCTCCATCTGACGCCACAAGTTTATTTACCTTCTCATCATTTGTAGCAGCAATCACAACAAAAAATCCCCTTACATCCCCTTGTTGATACTCACGTTTTATAAGTTCCACCTTTCCTTTTGCTGCAAGTTCAATTATTCCTTCATCAAAAGAAGGAGAAATGGCAGTGACTAAAGCTTCTCCTTCAACAAGGGATAAAATTTTTCTAAAAGCAACTTTTCCACCTCCTACAACAAGACATTTTTTGTTTTTTATATTAAGCATTACAGGGTAATAAGCCATTTTGCAACATCCTTTGCAAAGTAAGTTATAATCATATCTGCTCCTGCTCTTTTAATTGAAGTGAGTATTTCTAAGACTACCGATTTTTCATCAATCCAACCCATCTTAGCTGCCGCCTTTACCATTGAATATTCTCCACTTACATTATAAGCAGCAATAGGAATGTTGAAATTATCCTTTACCCGCCTTATAATATCAAGATAAGAAAGTGCAGGTTTTACCATGACAATATCTGCTCCTTCTTCAATGTCAAGAGCTATTTCTCTTAAAGCTTCATTGGAATTTCCATAGTCCATTTGATAAGACTTTCTGTCGCCAAATTGTGGGAAAGAATTTGCTGCTTCTCTAAAAGGTCCATAAAAAGAGGAAGCGTATTTAGCACTGTAAGCCATAATAGGTGTATTTACAAATCCTTTACTATCTAAAAGCTTTCTTATGGCAGCTACTCTTCCATCCATCATGTCAGAAGGCGCTACAATATCCGCCCCTGCCTCAACATGGGACAATGCTATTTTAGCAATGTAGTCTACTGTTTTGTCATTTAGAACTTGTCCATTTTCAACAATGCCACAGTGTCCATGAATTGTATACCCACACATACATACATCTGTTATTACCACAATTTCTGGCACTTTTTCTTTTATTTCTCTTACGGCTTTTTGAACGATACCTTCCTCGCTGTAAGCCTCTGACCCCAATTCATCTTTATATGAAGGCACACCAAAAAGTAAAATAGCAGGAATTCCAAGGTCACGCACTTCTTTAACCTCTTCTACAAGCAAATCTATAGAAAAATGGTAAACACCCGGCATTGAATCTATCTCTTCTTTTATATTATCTCCTGGCACAACAAAAAGAGGATATATAAGGTCACTTACATCTAAAGAAGTTTCTCGTATCATCTCCCTTAAAATGCTGTTCATCCTAAGCCTTCTTGGCCTTTTTACCAAATCCATTTGATCTCATCTCCCGTTTATAGATTCTGATGGTTTTTTAATATTTCTTCAATAAGTTTTTCCGTTGTGTATTCACTTGGCATTATGTCTACATTAAATCCTTTATCCTCTATAGCTTTCTTTGTTACAGGTCCTATTGCAGCTATTTTAGAGTTTTTTAGAAGATTTATTTCGTCTCCTATTAATTGATGCATATAATTAAAGGTAGAGGAACTTGTAAATACAGCAATATCTATTCCTTTGCGGAGTTCACTTATAAGCTTTTCCTTTATTTCATAATTTGGTTCATTTTTATATGCGACAATTTTTTGTACGTTAGCGCAATTTCCTAGGCTTTCCATCAATATATCCCCACCTATCTGAGAAGTCAAAAGCGCTATGTTTTTTCCTTCAACATGTTTTTTAAGTGCATTTGCCAAAGAGTATGAAGTATATTCCTCAGGAATTATATCTGGATATATAAAAATATTTTCTAAAGCTTCCGCAGTCTTACTCCCTATCGCTACTACTTTAATACTTAAATTTCTTAAATCAAACCTTTTTTCTCGGGAAGCTTCAATAAAACTCCAAACGCCATTTACACTTGTAAATACAGCATAGTCGAATTTGTGTATTTCTTCTAAAAACTTTACTATATTATCTAAAAACGGCGTGATTTTAATAGTAGGACAAACAACAACATCTGCTCCCTCTTCGCTCAAAATTTTTTTCATCTGCTGTGACTGTTCATAGGTCCTTGTAAGCAAAATCCTTTTTCCAAAAAGCTTTTTGTTTTCATACCATTTTAATCTGTCCCTTAATGCCACAACATCTCCTACAGCAAAAACTCCCGGATTCTTTATTCCTTCTTTTCGGACGAGACTTGGAATATCAATGAGTTTCCCAGTTACAACTTTTTGCTTTGGAGTAGTACCTTCCATTACTACTGCTGCTGGTGTATGAGGGTCTTTGCCGTAATTGAGAAGTTTTTGCACAATTTTTTCTATATTTTTTATCCCCATGAGAAATACAAGTGTCCCCTCGAGTTTTGATATGACCTCCCAATCGAGGTTTTTATCTTTCCCTTCCCGTTCATGACCCGTTATTACATGAAATGAAGAGCTTAAATCTCTATGAGTTACAGGAATTCCTGCATAGGATAGGACAGCCACTGCAGATGTTATGCCTGGCACTACCTCATAAGGTATCCTTTTTTGTGAAAGGTATTCAGCCTCTTCGCCACCTCTTCCGAATACAAATGGGTCTCCTCCTTTAATTCTCGCTACTTTTTTGCCAGAAAGGGCCTTTTTCGCAATTATTTCGTTTATTTTACTTTGAGGTACTTTGTGATTATCCGGAAACTTTCCAACATCAATAAGCTCTGCATCCTTTTTTGCCATTTTTAAAATATCTTCATTAATGAGCCTATCATACACCAGCACATCTGCATTTTTTATTAGTTCGACTGCTCTCAATGTTAAAAGCCCAATATCTCCAGGTCCTGCTCCGATCAAATATACAATCCCTGACATCATATACCTCCAAATTCTTCAATAAGCTTTTCTATCATTTTATCGGTTTCTTCAATTAAGCCAGTCACTTCACTTTTTAAAAGTTTATCCTCTTTTTGATAAACAACTTTTATGTTTATTTTCTCTTCGTCTCTCTCTTTTCTGTATTGGGCATAGGCGCCAAAAGGCTGTCTACAATTAACTCCAAAGACTTTTAGAAGTTCCCTTTCAACAGAAGCCTCAAAAAATGTTCTTCTATCAACAATATAGGGATAAAACTCCTGAAATATATTATCAAAACTTTCTGCAATTTCTACTGCAAGAATTCCCTGACAAGGTGCTGGTACAACTACATCAGGTGGGAAATATTCAGTAATAATACTCTCCAATCCTAACCTGTGCAAACCCGCCGCTGACAAAACAATGCCGTCAAGGTTTAGTTCTTCCATTTTTTTGAGCCTCGTCCTCACATTACCTCTTATTGGAACAATCTGTATGTCTGGCTTTAAAGCTTTAAGCTGCACTTGCCTTCTTAAACTGCTGGTCCCAATTTTAGCCCCTTCTTTTAAATCCATAAATTGCGTACCATCTCTTGAAACAAACACATCCTTTGGGTCTTCTCTTTTTAAAACTGCCATGAGCTTGAGCCCTTTAGGTATTTCATAAGGCATGTCCTTCATGCTGTGGACTGCCATGTCAATTTCGCCTTTGAGCAATGCACTTTCTATTTCTTTTACAAAAACCCCTTTTCCCCCTATTTCACTAACAGGTTTGTCAATTAATGCATCCCCCTGTGTGGTTATCTTTACTATTTCAAATTCAAAATCCTGCCTAAACTTTTTTATTTCATTTATAACCATTTGAGTTTGTACTAAAGCCAATTCACTTGACCTTGTGCCGACTTTTATAACTTTTTTCATCTTTACCTCCAGATTCTAATAGGCGTTTTCTTTAAGGTACGTTATCATTTTATTAGCCATTTTATTTGCAACTCTTTTTAAAGCGATTTTTATATTTTCCTTGTCTTTTTCAGATACGTCAGTCAATTTATTTACAATTCTTTGAAATTCTGTGTTATAAACTTCATTGGCATATCTACTTACTTCTTTTATATAAGGCTCTATTTCAAGTGTTTTGTACCATTTTTCAAATTTATCCACTTCCTCTTTCACCATTTTTTCAATAACGGGAATAAGTGAAAGCCTCTCTTTTTTGTTTTCCTCCGCTGTCTTTTTTAGATCGTCAATAGTATAAAGACTTACCCCTTCTATTTGTCCTATTCTTGGGTCTATATCCCTAGGAAGAGCTATATCTACCATGCAAATTTTTCTTCCATTGTAAACTTCTTTAAACTTTTCATAACTTATCGTATAATGAGGAGCATTTGTGGCACTTATTACAATATCACTACTGGCAATGTAAAGATATTTTTGTTCATAAGGCACAACATGTATCTCTGGAATTTGCTCCTTTAATTGGATAGCTTTTGAAAAAGTCCTGTTTGTAACAAATACATCAGCACCCTTATCTATGAGATTTTTCATAGCATTTTGCCCCATCTCGCCAAGACCTATCACAAAAGCCTTTTTGCCTTTTATATCCTCAAATACTTCTTGAACAAATTTAACTGCAATATAGCTTATAGACAAAGCCAGATCTTTTATACCCGTATCTGTACGAGCTTTTTTCCCAAGAGTTACTGCATCTCTAAAGAGTTTAAAAAATATCTTTCCGGAAGAGTTGAAAGTCTGTGCGGTATCTATAGCCTCCCTCACCTGTGACAATATTTGGTCTTCACCTACTACCATAGATTCAAGTCCACAGGCAACTCTAAAAATGTGTTCCACTGCATCAAGTCCGTAAATTTGCCTTAAATATTTTATGAAATCTTCTTTTAAGCCAAAGTAATTTATGAAAAAATCTTTTACTTCATCCGTGGATATTTTTTGTGAATAGAAGTAAATTTCACTTCTGTGACAGGTGGAAAGTATTACAACCTCTTCCAGTCCCAACTCTTTTAATTTTATTAATGCCTCTCCAATATCTTTAAAAGAAACTTTTTCTCTCAATTCTAAAGGAGTATCCTTATCTACTCCCACCATCTTAATATTATTTATGTCCACTTTTTGTCACCTCATTTATGAGACTATCAACATCTGTTACTACAACAGGATAATTTACATCAGGCCTTTTTATTAGAATTACAGGAATACCCAGCATTTTAGCAGCTTCAAATTTTTCTAATACTCCTCCCACAATGCCACTTTCTTTTGTTACAATTACTTCTGCATTCCTTTCTTTAAACATTTGATAATTAAGCTCTTTAGTAAAAGGGCCCTCCATCGCTATTATATTTTTGGGTTTTAATCCTAAATTTTCACACTTTTTTATGACGCTACTTAAAGGAAGCACTCTTGCCGTCACCTTTTTTCCTATTTCCCAGAGAACCCTAAATTTTTCGAGGTTTTTACTACCTACAGTCAAAAAAATGCTGTCGTATTTTTTACATTCTTCTGCTGCCTCTTCAAAACTTTTAACTACAATCGCTTTGTAGTAATATAGACTTTCTCTTTCATACCTTATATACTTGATACCAGTTTTGTTACAGGCATTTATAGCATTTATGCTTACATCTTTTGCAAAAGGATGAGTTGCGTCAACTACAATGTCTATATTGTTTTTATAAATAAAATTAACGAGGCTTAGTTCATCCATTGCCCCTTTGTGAACTTTAATTCCCTCACTAAAAAGACTTGCACCATAATCTGTCACTGTACTTGCTATAACCCCAAAACCTTTAAGCTTTAATCTTTCTGCAATCTCCCTTCCGTCTTTTGTACCTGCCAAAACCAGTATCACAGTACATATCCCCTCGGCGTTACCATTTTGCCATTTTCTACATAAGTACTTTCATTCCCTATTATTACAATCGTCCTCATGTCAATTTCATAATTTGCCATTTCTTTTAAAGTGGTGATTATCACTTGTTGTCCCTCTCTTGAAGCATTTTTCACTATTCCTACAGGGATATCCTCTTTTTTGTATTTCATAATAATTTTCTGGGCTTTCATAAGGTTTTCCGGCCTTTCTTTGCTCTTAGGGTTGTAAAGGACAATTACAAAATCAGCTTGTGCTGAAAGAGCCAATCTTTTTTCTATCACCTGCCAAGGTACCAAGTGGTCTGAAAGACTTATAACTGCAAAATCCTGCATTACAGGTGCTCCCAGTATAGCTGCCGCAGCATTTAGAGCAGTTACTCCTGGTATTACTTCTATTTTTAAATCTATGTTTTCTTTATGGACAACCTCATACATAAGCCCTGCCATGCCATATATGCCTGCATCACCGCTTGACACAATGCACACATTTTTACCTTGTAAAGCTAACTCCACAGCTTTTTTAGCCCTGTCAATTTCTTTTCTCATCCCTAATGAAATTACCTCTTTGTCCTCAATTAAAGGTTTAATAAGGTTTATATAAGTAGTATATCCTACGACTACATTACATTCTTTTAAGACATTGTAGGCTTTAAGAGTCATGTCATTTATATCACCGGGACCTATTCCCACGACTTTAATCCATCCCATGTCAATCCTTCTTTCTTATATATGGCAAGTGTCATCCCATTCTTCTTAAGATATGCTATCTCTTTGCCACCGCTACTAGCTAAATAAGCAGAAGGCCTTGCAACACTTCCAACTCCCACGGTATGAAAAACAAAATCTGAGATAGGAAATTTATCTTCTACTTTTTTTAAATCTTCTTTTGTGTAAAACACAAGAGGAACTTTCAAAAATTTTGCCAAATGCTGTATCCCTTTTTCTTCCTTTTTTATGTCTATAGTAGCAATTGACTTGATGCTTTTTAAGCTTAAATTTAACTTTTTAAAGGTTTCACTGACAAAGAGAAACAAATCCTCAAAAGCTATTCCTTTTTTGCATCCTAAGCCAATAACTATATTTTTAGGCCTTAATATTACATAAGGTTTTTCTAACGGTTTTTTTATTTCTTTGTCAGTTATGTAAACAAAAGCGTCAACTTGACGGTCATCTCTGTTTTTTAAATAATCTTTTAGCAAAGGTATTTTCTCTGCATCTTCATCAAGAATGAAACGCACATTTTCTCCATTTACAAAGGCAGCGCTAACCTTTTTTAAATCTTCTTTATTTTCAATTTGGTACCCGTAGTCCTTAGCAATAACGTCAAGGGATATGACTCCCTCTACATCTGTTGCAGTTGTTATGACAGGCTGCGCTCCAATTATAGAAGCCACTTTGAGCGCAAGTCTGTTTGCACCTCCCACATGTCCGGACAAAAGGCTTATGGCAAACTTCCCTTTTTCGTCTACTACCACAACAGCAGGGTCAGTAAATTTATCCTTCACAACCCCTGCAATTGCCCTTACCACAATCCCTGTAGCCATTACAAAGACCAACCCTTGATATTTTCTGAATATTTTATGGACAAAGTCTATAAAATCTTCTTCTATTGCGTAGCCTTCAGGGGTTGAGTATTTTTCTTTTACATATACATCCCCTTTTAATTTTTGGCCAATCTCATTCGCCAACTTTGATGCATTTTTTGTAAGAGCGATTATCGCTACTTTCATAAATTTTCCTTCTTCCTGAAGCTATGAGAAAATTCCCTATCATAAAGCTTTGAATAAGACTTCACATCTTTTAAAAAATCTCCTACAAGTATCATAGCTGTTTTATTTATTCCCTTTGATTTGACCTTTTGTGAAATGTCATTGAGAGTACCTGTAACAATCACTTGGTCTTCCCAAGTAGCTTTGTACACAACTGCTACAGGTGTAGTCTCTTGGTAACCTTCTTTCAACTCTGAAACGACTCTGTCAATTTCTTGCACACTCAGAAATATCGCCATGGTAGCTCTATGACGGGATAACTCTTTTAATTCTTGCTCTGGAGGCACTTTTGTCCTTCCGCCTATTCGTGTTATAATAACCGTCTGGGTTATTTCAGGAACCGTCAGCTCTTTTTTCAAAACTGCCGCTGCTGCCAAAAAAGAACTAACACCGGGAATTACTTCATAATCTATATTTTCTTCTTCCAGCCTCACAATCTGTTCATGTATGGCACCGTAAATAGCAGGATCTCCTGTGTGTATTCTTGCTACATCTTTTCCCTCTTTATGAGATTTTACCATAAGTTCAATTATTTCATCAAGGTTCATTAAAGCGCTGTTGTAAATTTCAGCCTCTGGTTTTGCGTATTTCAATATCTCTTTATTGACAAGTGACCCTGCGTATATGATGACATCACAAGCCTGTATTATCTTCATCCCCTTTAATGTTATAAGTTCAGGGTCTCCTGGTCCTGCACCAATAAAATAAATCACGGCTACTTCACCTTCTTTGCAATAATGAGTGACAAATAATCTATCTTTTTCCCTATATATCTATCAAGGTCACAGGATATTTTTTCATCTTGATGGCCGCACTTTATCACAAGGTATCCTTTGAACCTTTTTTCTTTTAGAAGATTTACTATTTCCTCGTATCTTCTCGAAATTTTCATTAATACCACGTTATCAAACATATCAAGAGCTTTTGAAATTTCCGTCACATCTCCTGATGAAATCACTGCAAAAGTCTCGTTTCCCTCCGCAATTGGGATATTTAACCTTGAGGCGGCTGCACTATAGGAGGTAATTCCAGGAATGGTCTCTACTTCGTAATCCTTAATTCCTTTTAAAATGTATATGTAGGTACTGTAAATCATGGGGTCTCCTATTGTTATAAAAGCTACGTCTTTCCCCTCATCAAGCAACTCTTTGATTTTTTTAACATTTTCTTCCCACTTTGTTTTGAGGTCTTCTTTTGAGTAGGTCATGGGAAATTCCATAAATATTACATCGCCTTTTATATAAGGCTTTGCAATCTCATAAGCAATACTTCCTTCTCCTTTGCTTGTAGGCGCTATCACCACATCTACCTTTTGAAGTATTTTTACAGCTTTTAAAGTAATAAGGCTTTCCTCCCCCGGTCCTACTCCTATGCCGTATAATTTTGCCATTCTATCCCTCTCTTTTCGCCGTTATTATGTAAACAGGATTTCTAGCTATCATCATCGTTTTATTTCCTGCTTCTTTTGAAACTGAAATATTAACACATATCGTTTCAACACTATATCCTTTTTGTTTAAAATAATGATTAGCTGAATATGCTGTATCAAGTGTAATCCCGTTTACTACAACTACCCCTTCCTCCTTTAATTTAGTTGTAGCAATGTCAAATATTTGATACATTTTATCCCCTGTACCTCCAATAAATATCCTGTCAGGAGATGGCAAATCTAAAAGGGCATCAGGCGCTTCACCAGCCACCACAACAATATTTTCTACATTAAATCTTTTGATATTTTCATTTATAAGTTTTATTCCTTCTTCTTCTTTTTCTATAGAATAAACAACACCTTTTTTTGATATTAAAGCAGCCTCAATAGAAATAGAACCTGTACCTGCGCCAATGTCCCATATTATACTGTCTTCTTTAAGCCTCAACTTAGATATTGACAAAGCCCTTATTTCTTCCTTTGTCATTGGCACATTGCCTCGTACAAAATATTCATCAGGAATTCCCGGTGTCATGTATTGCCACATGTTATCACCACTACATTTAAATCAAATTTTTTATTACAGTTTAAAAGTTCCTCTACTGTAAAAGAGTAAATCCTCTCGATGTCATAAGACAGATTTTCACCAACGTGTATTTTTCTGTCATGCAAATTTCCCTCTTTCAATAAGGCTGCAATAAATTGTGGTGTATGTGTGTTATCAGTAAAAACAGCGACTTTTTTGTTTTCTTTTACTTTTTTCACCAAATCCTCACTGCGTCCGTGCAAGCTTACCACTGTCAAATCATTCATTGTTATTTTAAGTTTTGCACACATGTATTGTATTGAGCTTATGCCTGGAATTATTTCTAATTGGCTTTTGTCCACATATTTTAAAATTACTTCGGTTATGCCATACAAAGAAGGTTCTCCCGATGCTAAAATGACAATATTGCCTTCTCTGCTTAGTATACTTTGGTAATCTGTTGAAGCGTTTATCACAATCTTTTCGCAATCAATATCTTCAAATTCTTCAAGGTGGCGTCTTCCTCCTACTAGCACATCCGCTTTTTTTATTTTTTCAAGTGCATAGGGGGTAATGAATTTCTTGTTTCCCGGCCCTATTCCCACAATCGTCACCATTCTACTTTCTCTCCTGCTTTTGCAATAATGCCTCTTTTCAATGAAATGAGGTGAACTTCGATATTTAATTTATCATAAACATACTGCTTACATTTCATGTAGACCCTGTCAGCGATAAACTGACTAAAGTCTTTTATATTGACTCCCGCTTTTTCTATTATATCGAGGGCTTCTTCAGTTGTATTTGAATCCAGAACTTTGTCAACAGTCTTTTTATCTGCACCAAAATGGGCCGCATAAGCCGCCATTATTTCTGCTCTTGCATCTGCAACATGGCTGTGGGTATCAAATATCCCTGCTGCTACTTTTACGAGTTTCCCTATATGCCCTGCCAACACCACATGTGCAAAGCCGTACTCTACTGCTTTTTCCAGCATAAATCCTAAGAAATTCCCATAAGATATGATAAGCCTTTCTTCAAGGCCTTCTTTCATAGCATAATCTTTGCCGTAATTTCCTGGAGCAAAAACTACCTTTTTATGTCCCTCGGCAGAAAGAATAGAAAGTTCTAACTCAAGAGAAGATTTTAAAGCTTCCTCCGACATAGGCTCTACAATTCCTGAGGTACCAAGTATTGATATTCCTCCAACTATTCCAAGCCGCGGATTAAAAGTTTTTAAAGCCACCTTTTCACCACCTGGCACGCTTATGGTAATTTTTACACCTTTCCCTTCCGGCAGTACTTTTTTGACTTCATTTAAAATCATGGACATTGGAACAGGATTAATAGCGGGCTTTCCAGGGTTTACGGGTAGCCCCGGTTTTGTGACAACTCCTACTCCCTCTCCTCCGTAAACGTCAATTCCTTCTCCCTCTTTTAATTCCACTTTTGAATATATTATAAGCCCGTGAGTTGCATCAGGGTCATCACCGCCGTCTTTTCTTATGCCACATTTTACCCACCCATTTCCTGACGTCACATCTAAAACATCAAGTATAAGGTGCCACCCCTTTGGTGTATCTATCTCTACTGTGTCTATTTTCTCCCCTGTAAAAAGCATGTAGGTAGCCGCTTTTGAGGCAGCAGCCGCACAGGAGCCAGTAGTATACCCGTATCTCAGCTTTTTACCTTCTTTAATTGTATACACTTCCATAATTCCCCCCACTTTTGCGCCTGTCTTTTGTATTAATCACCCATCATGTACAAAAGAGCATTGACTATAGCTGCCGCTATTGTACTTCCACCTTTTCTTCCTTCCGTTATTATGTAGGGCACTCCAAGTTTTTTTACTTCTTCTTTCGCTTCTTGTGCTCCAACAAAACCGACAGGAACGCCAATTATCAAATAAGGCATTACTTCACCGGAATTTACGAGTTCACAAAGCTTAAAAAGGGCTGTTGGAGCATTGCCAATGGCAAATATCTTGTTTCTTCCATCTTTTGAGGCTATAACCATTGATGCCATTGACCTTGTAATGGCGTACGTTTTTGAAAGCTCCTCTACTTGTGGCATGTCAATGTAACATTTGACACTTGCTCCTATAGATTTTAAAGCCTTTTTGTTTATTCCCGCTTCAGCCATTTTTGTATCTGTAACAATTGTACATCCCTCTTTTAAGGCTTTTAAACCTGCATCTATTGCTCCATCAGAGATTTTTATTATGTGAGCAAAATCAAAGTCTGCCGTCGCATGAATTACCCTTTTTACAATCATAAGTTCTCTTTTTTCAAACTTCATCTCGTCAATATTTTTACTTATTATTTCAAAACTTCTCTTCTCAATCTCTTTAGGGTCAGTTATATAATTCATATAAAACAACCCTTCCCCATAAGGCAAACTTTTATTCTACCTCTTTTGCTCTTTCAAGTATTATGTCTACGATCCTGTCATCATACCCTATAGACTTTGCAAACTTAATCTTTAAACCCGGATATTTTTCTTTTTCTTCTCCAAAAACCTCAGGTATATCATGTAACACATGGTTTCCTTCAAATAAAAACATAGGAACTGCTATGATATCGTAAATTCCTTCTTCGACAAATTCTCTTATGGAAGTAGATATATCAGGCTCATTAAATTCCATAAAACCTGCTTTTACATTTTTAGTATTTTTTAAGTTCTTTATTTTTTCTACAACCTTAGTAACTACATCTTTAGTCTCTTCAACACGACTTCCATGTGCTATTATTAATAATCCCTTTCCCATAAAAATCTCTCCTTTTTATAATGACACACTTACAAAGCAAATGAGTGCAGTAAGCTCTGCCAACTCATTCACTGCCCCAAGAGTATCCCCAGTCATACCACCTATTCTCAGCGAAATATACTTTGATACAATATAAGTAACAAAAAGCGATATAGTAAGAATTTTTACAAAAACCGCTAAAGGCAGTATAAAATAGCTTGTAGCAATTGAAATAACAAAAGCAATGACAAATTCCCTTATCCCTACTTTGCCCAGCATGAGTCCTCCAAGCCCTTTTCCACCTCTTGCAGATTTAGTTATCATCATAGAAAACACAATGGACAATCTCCCAATAATTGGGGTAATTAAAAGTGCTGTTAAAGTAATATTTTCGTGTATATTGGTGAGAAATAATATCTTTAAAACAACCATAAAAACTAAAGCTAAGACTCCATTTGTGCCAAGCCTTGAGTCTCTCATTATCTCAAGTATTCTCTCTTTATCCTTATTGCTAAAAAGGCCATCAAAAGTATCCGCAAGCCCGTCAATATGCATTGCTCCTGTTAAAACATAAGAAAAAGCTACAATAAAAGTCATTACAATTTCCCGGGAAAAGAAATTCTTTAAAGCAATATAAAGAAGTGAGAGGATACCTCCTATAACAATTCCGACTATTGGAAAATAAGATGCTATTTTATAAAACTCACTTTTTTCAGCATCAATTTCTATTGGTATAGGAAGGCGCGTCATAAATTGCATCGCAAGTACCAATCTTTTAATTTCTTCCATAAGGATATTGCATCCCTTTCAATCATCCCTTTATTTTAAGAGGTATTCCTGAAACCATTAAATAAACTTCATCTGCAGCATCTGCGACTTTTTTATTCATCCTGCCTGCTATATCTCTAAATATCCTGCCCAGTTTGTATTCGGGCACTAATCCCATTCCCACTTCATTTGTCACGAGAATTATATCTCCTTTAAAGTCCTTCTTAGCAGTCAATATTTCATCCACTTCATCGGCAATCTGATTTTCTATATTATCAATCTCCTCTATTCCTGCATTCTCCCATGTTAAGTCAACTTCCATTAATAGGTTTGTAATCATAACTGTAAGGCAGTCAATCAATGCGACTTTGGCATTGCTTTTTGATATTACATCATATAAATTTTTGTAGACTTCTTTTGTCTGCCAAAAAGGTGGCCTTCTCTCTTTATGCCTTCTGACCCTTTCCTTCATTTCTTCGTCAAAAGGAATAGAAGTAGCTATATAAAGGACACTGTTTCCTCCTTTTTCTAAAGCTAATTGTTCAGCAAATTCACTTTTGCCAGACCGTGCACCGCCTGTGATCATAACAAGGCTCATTTATATTACAACCCTTTCTTTATCTTCTACCAAGTCTTTTATATCTATTTCTTTCAAAGCCTGTATCAATTTTTCATTGTCTTCATGTCTTTTTATAGCAACTCTAAAAAAGCTTTTGTCCAGATATCTAAAATTAGAAGCATCTCTTATGAGAATTCCTTTTTTTAGAAGTATTTGTTTAAGGTCATTTACCCTTCCTGTTCTTAACTTTAACAATATAAAATTTACTTTTGTATCAAAAGCAACTAAATAATCAATTTCTCTTAAAGCATAAAGCATATAATCTATTTCTTTATTTACATATTCCCTTGTTTTTTCTATATAAGCTTCATCTTTAAATATTTCCCTACCTACAGCATCTGCAAAAGCATTTACTGTCCAAGGCTCTTTATGCTCTTCCAGTTTTTGTATTAAAGAAGAGCTCCCAATCCCATATCCCAGCCTCAACCCCGGCATACCAAAAAATTTCGTTGCCGCTCTTACAACAAACAATTTATCATGCTTATTTATAAGAGGTAAAGCTTCATAATTTTTATAGTCTTTCATAAATTCAATAAAAGCTTCATCTATCATGACAGGTATATTCAAAATCTCAGCTTTCTTTAATAAAATTCCTATTTCCTCTCTAATTATGGCTTGTCCTGTAGGATTGTTAGGATTCCCAATGATTAAAGAATCCGCCTCTTCCATTTGTGAAAGAAGCTTTGCGAGATTCATTTTAAATCCATAGTCTTCTTCCAGCCTGAAATATATCGGTTCACCACCGTTTATGTGGACTGCCCTTTCATATTCCAAAAAAGCAGGAGACGGAATTAGGGGTCTTTTCACCTTAAATGCTCTCACAAAAAGATGTATGAGCTCTGTCGCCCCATTCCCAACAATTATATTTTCTTGCGAATACCCCACATACTGTGAAACAGCCTCTTTAAGTTTTCGATATTTTATATCCGGATATTTCGTTAAATCAACTTTTTTGATAATATCAAAAATCCATTCCGGAACCCCAAGAGGATTTATATTTGAACTAAAATCAATTATTTCTCCTTCATAATCATAAACATTTCCACCATGCTCATAAGGCTTCATTTAAACACCTTCTTTCGTTTGCGCTAAATCAGCACACCGATATATGTTAATGGTTTATCTGTCAGTCCTTTAATAGATACTGTATCTTCCTCACTGTGCACTACAAGGCAGCAGGTGGATGGCCCTCCTGATTTTAATACATCAAGATATTGTGGAAAATTTGCCTCCACCTTTAATCCTGATATCTTCTCTAATATGCCAATTTCATATTTTATTCCTTTTGAACCCACAGGTATTGCTTCTATTATTTCTTTAGAGTTGGAAATTTTTATATAGTCTTTCAATGTAAGCACATCCTTTGAGTTTAAGACCTCACTTCCCACGCGGGGATATCCTAAAAGAGAAACATGCATACCTGCTTTAACTTTTTTTATCTTTAAATCGCAAACATTTGCTTTTGCTATTACAGTAATTCCTATACCTGTCATAGATGTGGGAAAATTTTCTTCAGTACTTCCTGTAAAAACTACGTCTAAAAGCCCGTTATCCTCAAGTTCATTTTTTATACCTTTTAAAATTTTTTCTCCCGTGGGATTCATTTCAACAGACAGAGTATCTGATATGACTAAGGGTTTTGCTCCTACACATAGTACTTCCGAAAGAGCTACTTTTACAGTAGTCCTTCCTACAATCTCTTCATCAACTTTTAACACATCATTCTCTTTATTCCCTATTGCTCCAAGGCTGTCACAAGATATCACATATGCTACATCATTTTCATAAATTACAACTAAATCTCTGTATCTCTCAATCACTTTTTATTCCCTACTCCTTTTCGGTATCGCTTTGTAAATTAACGCTGCAAGAAATACATTTGCAAACGACGCAATTGTTAAGGGAAGTACCCATGCCGCAAAAAATCCCCATCCGAATATGGGCACAAACAAAAGGGTTGCAACAGGTCCATTTAAGATGGTAGCAACAATTACTGCAATATAGATGTTAAATTTTCGATAAAAAAATCTAAACAAATAGGCATATAATGCCATTTGCACTGCTATGTATATATGATTTGTAAGCCCTAAAGGAAATCCAGAAGTAATTGCTGTAAGCATGTGCCCTAAACTTATCACAAGGGCTCCATACCAACCTCCAAGGTATAATGCGGCAAAGTATCCTGGCATTGAATCGAAAGCAACTGTGTTAAAAACTTTTATGAGAGCACCTATTGCACTTAAGGCTATAAGCATAGCAACAAGAGTAAGAGTCTTTACATTTTTTAATGTATTTGCTTTTTCTTTCACATCAATCTCCTCCCTATATAAAATACTACAAGCCCCAAAAATGAAGTCATGTACATTATTTTGATGCTGTCTTTTATATGCTGTGGATCAATTTTTTCTTTCCCATCCCCAAGAGTTGGTTTAATTTCAGGCTTTCCAAAATAATAATTAAGACCTCCCAGTTGTATATTTAAAGCACCGGCAACTGCTGCTTCTCCGTGAGCACTGTTTGGACTTTGATGTTTCAACCTATCTCTTAAAAAAATCCTCCAACTATTTTTATAATCATAGCCTAAGAGAAAAGCAGCCATAACAATCAAAAAACCTGTTATGCGAGCAGGGATAAAATTTAATATGTCGTCAAGTTTTGCAGAAGCAAAGCCTAAATCTATGTATTTTTCATTTTTATAGCCTACCATAGAATCAAGAGTGCTTGCCGCTTTATAAAAGATAGCCAATGGCGCACCTCCTATAAACGCGTAAAACATAGGGGCTATTATACCGTCTGATATATTCTCTGCAACTGTTTCTATCGCTCCTCTGGATATATTCTCAACATCAAGCCTATCTGTATCCCTACTGACTATATAAGATAATCTTCTTCTTGCTTCAACTATATCTCCTTTTGTCAAGGCTTCGTATACTTTTCCTGCAGCTTTACCAAGGTCTTTTGTAGCAAGACAGGTATATATAATTAAAACGTCGAAAGCATATTTTAAATATGGATGTATAAGTCCTGCAATATAAAGTAGTGCATATGTTGCTGCAAATGCCAAAGTTACTGTAAGTCCACACAGTATAAAACCTGCTATTTTTAAAGCTCTGTTGCTTTTAGCATATCTTCTAAGTATACTCTCTAAATGTGATACCACTCTCCCTATAATTCTTACAGGATGAGGATATCCTTCAGGGTCTCCTATCAACAAATCTAATAAGTAGGCTAATACCACTTCCATTAATCTCTATACCTCTCCATAATTTCATAGACTTCTTTCATGTCGATACTTTTTCTCACAATATCTGCAAGCTTATCATATTCTCTTTCTTTAAATTCTTTGTAATCAATAATTTCCTCTATAGGAGAAAGTCCTTTTGATTTTCTCACAATATTTATAAATTCCCTGACAAACTCTCTATTTTCAAAAATTCCGTGTATGTAAGTTCCAAACACTTTTCCATCATCGCTTATACAACCGTCATAGACTTCGATTTTTTCTCCATTTCTATGAGTTATTACTGAAAAAGGCTGACAATCTCCCAAAATTCGACTTTTCCCCATGTGTATTTCATATCCCTCTACAGCAATATTTCTAAGAGGTGATAATATTGATGGTAAATTATTGCGAATAACCGCCTTAATTTGGGTTGTTGTCTTTTCATTTTCAATTACAGTCTCTACATCCAAAAGTCCCAGTCCCTCAATTTCTGAAGTTGTACTTTCAATTCTTCCTGGGTCTTTAATGACTTTTCCCAGTATTTGGTATCCTCCACAAATGCCGACTATAAATTTCCCTTTTTTTCTCATTTCAAAAATTTCCTTATCAAGCCCATATTTCTTCAATGCTTGCAAATCTCCAATTGTGTTTTTTGTTCCCGGAATTATAACAACATCACAATCTCCAATCCTTTCCCCTTTATTCACATAGCGAAGCTTTATTCCGGGAACTTTAGCAAGAGGTTCAAAATCCGTAAAATTCGATATGTGGGGAAGATTTATAACTGCAATCTCTATATCTCCTTCTGTACTCCTGCGATAAAATCTCTCCGTCGCCCCATCCTCTTCATCAATGTGCACATCCATATAAGGGACAACACCTAAAACCTTTTTGTGTACAATGTTTTCTAACATCTCCAAACCTGGCTTTAATATTTCAATGTCTCCTCTAAACTTGTTTATAAGTACACCTTCAATGCGATTTCTCTCATTTTCTTTTAAAAGGAGCAAAGTGCCAGCTATTGAAGCAAATACACCTCCTTTATCAATATCTCCTACTAGAAGTACTGGTGCATTTACCATCTCTGCCATACCCATGTTTACGACATCTCTATCTCTTAAATTTATTTCTGCAGGGCTTCCAGCGCCTTCTATTACTACAATGTCATTTTGACTTGCAAGAAAATCAAAGTCCTCTTTAATAAACTTTAAAAGCTGTGGCTTAAATTGGTGGTATTCGGCTGCAGACATGTTTTTATAAACTTTGCCTCTTAAAACAACTTGGCTTTTTTTGTC